>NZ_JAEQCB010000086.1:0-34130 GCF_020738785.1 Microcoleus sp. PH2017_05_CCC_O_A
GCCGCTCTTTTTCCCTCTGCCTCATCATAGTTTTTTTCCACGATTGTGGGATGTTTGGTTTCACCCTTTTTTAATTCGCCAACAGTCTCTTGAAACCGCCGAGTTTTATAAATAAGATGCAAAACAACCCGGTTCCTTCAAGAAACCGGGTTGTTTTACACTCAAACTGCGTGTTTGCGATACCAATCGATCGTATTTTTCAAGCCTTCTTTAAACTCCACCTCAGCCACAAAACCAAACCTTTCCTTAGCCCTTTGGGTATCCAAACAACGGCGCGGCTGACCATTCGGCTTGTCTGTTTCCCAAACAATTTCTCCCTCATATCCCATCAATTCGCAAATTGTTTCTACTAACTCGCGAATTTTAACTTCGCTATTTGTTCCCAAATTAACCGGGTCAGATTCATTGTAAGATTGAGCCGCCATCACAATCCCGCGCGCGGCATCTGTGGAATACAAAAACTCGCGGCTGGGGCTACCATCGCCCCAAACTGGTAGTGTTTTGTCTCCTCTTTCTTGGGCTTCGTGGACTTTGCGAATTAATGCTGGGATGACGTGGGAACTTTTCGGATCGAAGTTATCTTCTGGGCCGTACAAATTAACTGGTAGCAAGTAGATACCGTTGAATCCGTACTGCTGGCGGTAGGATTGTAGTTGCACTAATAAGGCTTTCTTTGCTATTCCGTAGGGTGCGTTGGTTACTTCGGGATAGCCGTTCCAGAGGTCGTCTTCTTTGAAAGGAACTGGAGTCAAGTTGGGATAGGCGCAAATTGTGCCGACGCAGACGAATTTTTCGACTCCTGCTTCGTAGGCTGCGTGGATTAGTTGCGCGCCCATCATCAAATTGTCGTAAAATAGTTCTGCCGGTTTGATGAGGTTTAAACCGATGCCACCGACGTGGGCTGCTAAGTGTATGATGATGTCTTGTTGGTTGGCGGCGCGCTTGCAGTTTTCCATGATGCGAAGATCGCAGTCGATCGATCGACTAACTGAAATTTTATCAGCATCGGCCCCTGCTTTGACTAATTGGTCGATTACCTGACGGCCGAGGAAACCGGCGCCGCCCGTGACTAGGATGCGTTTGTTGCTTAAATCCAAGCTTGTCATAATTTTATCCTCGGGATTTTCAATAAAGGTCGATCGACAATTTCCAGTCTAAATTTGTTACTTTAGCAAAAAAGCTTTCCGCTACAGCAGGCGCTAACAAGTCAGTTTTAGCTGTCCCAGATAGGGGAAAATTGCTCCGTTTGTATCTGAACGTGAGATTTATGGGTTTCCAGTCCTCAACGTTTTAATGTTTTTGTTGGCCCGCACAGCCGAAAATTTGGCGATCGGTTAAGCTGGTTGTTGGAATGCCCGCACTAATAGCTACAACAATCCTCTCATCACTTGTGAACTGTTTGTATGGGTAATGCCCCGATGCGCGAATCGGGTAACAGACGGGACACTACCCATACAAATTGTTAGCAGTCACCACACCCGGGAACGGATACAAGTCCCTGACAGGATTCGGGGAGTGTCAAAAATTTTAGACTAAGAGTTCCAACTTTCAGATTCATCTGTGGAGTAAGTCCAAAATCTAAAATCTAAAATCTAAAATCTAAAATCTAAAATCTAAAATCGACTGACGGTTTAGTTTTGTGGATCAATCAAATCCGTTGCCAGAACCTCGTTCTTGCTTTTTGAGCGATTTCATGTCAGCATCTACCATTAAATGCACTAACTGCTCAAAAGTTACAGAAGGTTCCCAATTTAATTGCTGGCGCGCCTTAGTCGAATCACCAATCAACAGTTCAACTTCTGCCGGACGCAAGTAACGTTCGTCAAACTCCACATATTTTTGCCAATCTAAATTGACGTAAGTAAATGCCAAATCTAGAAATTCTTTAATGGAATGGGTTTCGTTAGTAGCAATTACGTAATCGTCAGGCTTGTCTTGTTGCAGCATCAGCCACATTGCCTGCACGTAGTCTTTAGCAAAGCCCCAGTCCCGCTTGGAATCGAGGTTGCCCAAATAAAGTTTTTTCTGCTGGCCTGCGACAATTCTGGCAACAGCCCGAGTAATTTTGCGAGTTACAAAAGTTTCGCCACGGCGCGGAGACTCGTGATTGAACAAGATGCCGTTACAAGCAAAAAGTCCGTAGGATTCGCGATAATTTATTGTTTGCCAGTGACCGTAAACTTTGGCACAAGCGTAGGGACTTCTGGGATAAAAGGGAGTTGTTTCCTTCTGCGGAACTTCCTGCACCAAACCAAACATTTCAGAAGAACCTGCTTGATAAAACCGCACTTCTATGCCTGTGCGATTCTGGTAGTCCCGAATTGCTTCTAGTAGTCGCAATACCCCCATCCCTACGGCATCAACCGTATATTCCGGTGAGTCAAAACTGACTCTAACGTGAGATTGAGCGCCTAAGTTATAAACTTCTACAGGCTGAACTTGTTCCAATATTCGGCGGAGAGTAGTGCCGTCGGTCAAGTCGCCGTAGTGCAGAAACAACTTTGCATCCTCGCTGTGAGGATCGACATAGATATGGTCAATGCGATCGGTATTGAAACTAGAACTGCGCCGGATAATGCCGTGAACTTCGTATCCTTTCTCTAACAGTAATTCGCTCAAGTAGGACCCGTCTTGGCCTGTAATACCTGTTATTAGCGCTCGCTTGCGTTGCGTCATCTGATTTTCCTTTGACAGGCTGTGTTAATTCACTTCGGACTTTCAGGGTAGAGGCTGTTGTTGCCTGCCCGTCGTATGCTCAAGCTCTACCTTAACTCACAATTCTTCGATCGGCATCAAGGAAGTGTTTTGTTTGAGTAAAGAGTTTGCCGCTTGCTGTCAGTAGTCAGCCTCAGTGGTCAGTAACAAACAAAACTAACTACCGATGGCTGACTGCCGACAAAAATTAATATGCGCCGTTATTTTTGGGGAAAATCACAACTCCAATTGTTTTGAAAACAATCCACATATCCATCCAAAGGTTTTTGTCATTGGCGTAATACAGGTCGATTTGGACTCGCCGGGGATACGGAATGTCGTTGCGACCGGACACTTGCCACAAGCCTGTAATTCCAGGTCTGATGGTGAGAATTTTGTTGATGTGACGGCCGTATCTCGGCAGTTCTTCTTCAACTAAAGGTCTCGGCCCGACGACGCTCATATCTCCTTTTAATACATTCCAAAACTGGGGGAACTCGTCTAAACTGGTCATTCGTAAAAATCTTCCAATCCAGGTAATTCGAGGGTCTTGTTTAAGCTTGAAATTGTCCTCAAACTCTTGACGCAAATGCGGAGATTTTTCCATGATTTCCAGCAATATGTCGTCCGCATTTTCCACCATCGTTCTAAATTTAAGGCAATAAAACATTTTACGGTTTTTGCCTACTCGTTCCTGTACGTAAAAGATAGGCCCGGACGAGCTTAAGGCGATAGAGAGAGCCAAAAGCAGGTAAACCGGAGCAAACAGGATTAGAACCGATAAGGAAAAGAGAATGTCAAATAACCGCTTGAAAAATTCTCCGTCGAGTCTCTCTAGAGAACGACTTATGCGTCTATCTCCTTGCAGGACAGGCGCAAAACCGCGTCTTGCGATCGCTCGAATTACCTTGCCGGAGATTAGTTGGCTGTCGGCAGTCATCTTACTCCTTCACTTCACACCACACACAGTCACGATCATAAGGCCTCAAGACGCTTTGTTCTCTGAATTATGTTTCAAATACTCAATTTTCTTGCGGAAAGGGGCAGTTGACTGTTGTCAGTTGACTGTTGACGGTTGGCAGTTGGCGGTTGCACTCAGACATGATGGAGGAGACGGCAGTGCCGTGTCCCTACATTAATCACCGTAGGGACACGGCACTGCCGTCTCCTCATTTCGGGCAATGTTGATTCCGGTGCAACCGGAATTGATATCAAGTCTGAGTAAAATCACCGGATTGAAATTCCTGATAGGAGTGTTCCACAAAAGCTAGATAGCGCTGCTCAAAGACTTCCGGGGCAAACTGGGAGGCGCGCAAGCGTGCCATTTCTGGCCCAAATTTGCCTTGCAACTGCTCAAATTCTTCGACAGCTTCGACTATTGCTGCTGGGGTTTGGGAGGGGAAAAATAAACCTGTCCCAGTCTCAGGGTGTTGGCGAATGTCGAGCACTGTCTCCAAAGCGCCGCCTGCTGCATAGGCAATTACTGGTGTCCCGCAAGCTTGAGCTTCTACTAAAGCGATGCCAAAATCTTCGCAAGCTGCATAGACAAAGGCTTTCGCTTCTGCCATGTACTTTTCCACTACGGAGGCGGGCTGCCAGCCGAGTAGTTGCACGTTGGGTTTGGCGATTTGCCGAATCATTTCTAATTCTGGCCCGGTGCCGATGACAATGAGAGTATGCCCGAGTTGATTGAATGCTTGGACGATCGCACTTACGTTTTTGTAGCTTACCAACCGGCACACTGTCACGTAAAAGTCTTGTTTTTGCCGCATCAAGGAAAATCTCTCGATATTTACCGGCGGATAAATCACCTCGGCGCGCCGTCGGTAGCACCGCCAAATTCGGCGTGCGGTGTGTTGGGAGTTGGCGATGAAATAATCGACGCGGTTGGCAGAAATTACATCCCACTGCCGCAGTCGGTGCAACAAATATCGCGTCAGCAAGCCCGGGATGCCCCGTCCGGCTTTGCTGCTGCGTAAATAGTCAAAAGTTAAGTCCCAAGCGTAGCGCATGGGCGTGTGGCAGTAGCAGACGTGCATTTGCCCTGGACTGCTGAGGATGCCTTTGGCGACGGCGTGGGAGGATGAGAGGATGATGTCGTATTCTCGCAGATCTAGTTGTTCGATCGCGATCGGCAGAAATGGCAAATATTTTTGCACGCCGCTGCGGGCCTTGGGGAAATTCTGCAAAAATGTCGTGCCAATCTGTCGCCCGAACAGATAGCTTTCGGGATTCGCCGATTCAAAGTCAATCAGGGCATAGATATCAGCGTCTATGTATTTGAGGATTTCGGCAACTACGAGTTCTGAACCGCCGGTAGCTAAGGGCGTCAACCATTCATGAACTAGGGCGTATTTGAGTTTTTTCACTTTATGTAGTCGATCGAACGATTTGTGAGCGCCAGTTCTGTCAATATTAGTCTTACCGAGGGATCGCTTACGCACCCTCAAGCCATCAACCGTGTTTCTACGCAGGCGACTCGATTGTAGATTTTAGATTTTAGATTTTAGATTTTAGATTTACTCCACGGATTAATCTGGGATTTTGAACAGAAGTCTAAAATTTTGGACTCGAAACTCACCAGCATCGGGTATTTGTAAGAATTTTTTTGGGTGCTTCAAACCAATATTTTTTGGGAGCAACGGGGTTTTTGTCAAATCGGAAATAGCAAAACCGCACTCTGCGGGAAATTTCCCGCCGATTGTTGACAAATAATACTATTAGGCGGAATACTGTAGGTGATTTGCGATCGCCAAAATGTGTGGAACGGGCGATCGAACTAACGTGGTGTGAGGAAAAAATGTCCAAATTTTTGTGGAAAGGACTCTTAACCAGTCCCGCTGTACTAGCAGCAAGTTTAGTCGTATCTTCAACTGCCCTAGCAGCAGAGCAACCTGTAGAAATTGCCGCAGCTCAAGCTAATCAATTGCAATTACCAAGTGCTGCAACCGAGGCAGCACAGCCTGAAATATCAGCAATAACGGCAGAACCAGCGTCAGTAGTTAACAACTTAACTGTTGAGACTATTGAAAATAACAATCTCGCAGCGAAGGTAGCCCCAGTTGCCGAACAAGTCGCATCACCGGAAAACAACGCAGTTGCAGCAGCAGACTTAAGCGAAACCAAACCCGCAGTCGCGCCCGCCAACTTAAATGCCAAGCAACCTGTCGCAGAGCAAATCCCCGCAGTCGCGCCCGCCAACTCCAGCGAAAAACCCGCTGTACCAACTAATGTCAGCGCCGACAAAGCAGCCGCAAAACCCCAGCAGATTTCCCAATCAACTGCTCCAATTGCCCAGCCTCCAGCGCAGTCAAATGTTTTAGAACAAATCAACCAATACAGCGCAGAAGGCAGCAGCGAAGATGCAGTCGGCCAAGTAACCTCCGTTTCGCAACTTTCCGACGTGCGGCCCACCGATTGGGCATTCCAAGCTTTGCAATCCCTAGTAGAGCGCTATGGGTGCATTGCCGGCTATCCTGACGGCACCTATCGCGGCAACCGGGCGATGACTCGCTACGAGTTTGCAGCGGGTTTAAATGCCTGTTTGGATAAAGTCAACGAGCTGATTAAAGGCGGTACCAGGGGTTTAGCCACAAAAGAAGATTTGGCTGCTGTGCAAAAGCTGCAAGAAGAGTTTGCAGCGGAATTGGCAACTTTGCGCGGGCGCGTCGATGCCTTGGAAGCGCGCACCTCTGAATTAGAAGCAAATCAGTTTTCGACTACGACTAAACTCAACGGCGAAGTAATCTTTGCATTGACAGGTATCGCCCGGGGAGAAGATGCTGACGGCCGCGATGCCGATCGAAGCACGGCTTTTGGCAGCAGGGTTCGTCTCAATTTTGACACGAGTTTCACTGGTAAAGACTTGCTGAGAACTCGA
Organism: Microcoleus sp. PH2017_05_CCC_O_A; assembly: GCF_020738785.1. Lineage (NCBI taxonomy): Bacteria > Bacillati > Cyanobacteriota > Cyanophyceae > Oscillatoriales > Microcoleaceae > Microcoleus > Microcoleus sp. PH2017_05_CCC_O_A. Next base: position 6,575 of record NZ_JAEQCB010000086.1, read on the forward strand.
CTGCAAGTTTTAAATTTGGGTGCGTTTTCTACTAATAATACTAAAACTGCTGAAGGGGAATTGCGGTTTAACGCCGGGCCTTTTGGAACAGCTAGCAATACAGTCGGTTTAGATGCGCTGTTTTACCAATTTCCCCTCGGCAAAAGCACTACTGTAATTCTCGAAGCCAATGCCGGTGCCGCTGACGATTTTACTAACACTGTCAATCCTTACTTTGACGGAGATGGCGGTAGCGGTGCTCTTTCTAACTTCGGCACTCGCAACCCGATTTACTATTTGACTGCGGGTACTGGTATCGCTGTGCGGCAGCAATTGGGAGAAAAACTTGAGCTGAGTTTGGGATATTTGGCCGGCAACGCTGCAAGCCCGACGCAGGGTAACGGTTTGTTCAACGGTTCTTACGGCGCTTTGGCTCAGTTGACTTTCAAACCGACAAGCACTATGGCTTTAGGTTTAACTTACGTCAATTCCTACAACTTCGTCACTGGTACGGGCAGCAACGCTTCTAATTTTCCGGTACGTCTCGGTTCCTTCGGCATCGACAGCGACAATAATCTGCCAGTTTCTAGCAATTCCTACGGCGCCCAAGCTTCGTGGAGAGTGCGGCCTGGATTGGCAATTGGCGGTTGGGCTGGTTACACTAACCAGCGCATTTTATCTAACTTGGCTACTCCTACCGGTTCTGTGCAGCGCGGAGACCAAAAAATCTGGAACTGGGCTGTTACTGTGGCTTTTCCCGATTTGTTGAAAGAGGGAAATGTGGCGGGCTTTCTGGTAGGTATGGAGCCGCGAGTAACAAGTTCTACTAATCGGACTTTGCCGGAAGATAAGGATACTTCTCTTCACATTGAAGGGTTCTATCAGTTTAAGTTGAGCGACAATATTTCGATCACTCCGGGTGTGATTTGGCTGACTGCTCCTGACCACAATAAGAGTAATTCTGATTTGGTAATTGGGGTGGTGAGAACTACGTTTACTTTCTAGGCTCAGCCCTTTTGGTTTTTGGCTTTGGGATTTGGGATTTGGGATTGGCAGTTTTAATCTCAAATCTCAGGCCGCCAATTTCAAACTGGTTGAAAAACTCAGATTCTGTGGCACCCATGCTTTATTGAGAGTTGCTATAGATGGCAATGAACAATATTGGTTAAGATTGTAGACGGGCATTTCTTGCCAACACTCGCGACAAAACCAGTACACCTGATGCTGGCGAAAGTGACGCAGCATCGGATTGGAGCAGCAGGGACAGTCTGTATTCTGGTTAACTTGACCGAGGATTTGATTTGAGCTGCCTGCGTCGTCTATCATAAAAACCTCTTTTTTAAATCAGATGTATTTCACTGTTGTTGGAAAGTGCTGTAACCTGGCTTGAAACACCAACACCATGACTGTAAAAGTGAAAAGTAAAGATTTGGTAAAAAATATAAGGTTGTTAATGAATTGAGTTAACTTGAAATATTTCGCAACAATAAATAGTTAGACTTGTTAAAAAATGCAGGTTGAGGGAAGCTCCAAACTCTTATGCAGTAAGTCATTCCCTTTCTGTCAAGTATTGCTAAAACCTAATTAATTGTTGGGTGGAGTGAATGTCCGAGTTGTTTGTACTCAGCTCGCGCAGAGGTGCGTCGCTATGAATTTGTTGATTTTTTGGCGAGGGATTTTGAGTGGCGGCACACCCTACGGCTAGTAAGAAATGAGAATTAAATAACTTACAATTTTTATTAGACCTCTTGCAAAAGTCCTTTTAATCAAATTTTGGGACGGGCTAGAAGCCCATCCCACAAGAAAAAAGATTTTTGTGGGATGGGCTTCTAGCCCGTCCTAACTATCCCGTCCCACAAATATGTGTAAATTCTTTCGCGATCCTCAGACTGAGGGATGTGAGATTTTAGTCTAAGTCCCAGCCTAAGGCCTGAGCAATCTGAACGGACAGCATAGCTGGATCGAGGGGATTTACAATCACTGCTGCTATTTTATCTTGTGGGAACAAGCTCTGTTGTAGATCGACCCATTTCGCTTTGAGAGTTAGCAGCACAACTGGAATTGCTTGGGTTGTGGGCAGTGTTTTTAGTTGTTTGAGAAATAGGAATTCATCTATGGCGCCAGTGGAAATATCCAAAATTATGCTATCGGGCTGATAGAGTATTGCTTGTCGCAAGCCTTCCAGGGTTGAATTGGCAACTCGCACGTTCCAACCTCCTAAGTCGGTTAAACAAGCTTTTACTACTTCCTGCATATTTGGTTCTTTGTAAATCAGTAAAATTGTTTTGGTGGTCATAGCAACCACTTCCAAAGCCTTCATTTGATTTTGATATTCGAGATACTGCGTGACATCATTGAATAACTGAAAAAGCATTCATGTAGTCTCCTCTTATGCTAAGAGCTTTTAGCTGTATCCCGGAAGCCTAGATAACCACGGTAAGGAATTGGTAAAGATTTTACTATCGTTACAAAACTTGACAAATAATCTTAAAATTCTTCATCCCACCCCAAAATCTCTGCGACTTCTACCGTCAGGCTGGTGGGTTGGATTGGTTTGGCAATTACGCCTGTGACGCCCATTTGGGCAAATTTTGCCCGATCGCTCGGCAGGACTTTTGCTGTCAGCAGAATCACCGGAATCGATCGCGTCTTGGGATCGGATTGAAGGCGATCGTACACAGCAAATCCATCCATTCCCGGCATAGATACATCGAGCAAAATGGCTGATGGTTGTTGTGTTTGGACTATTTGTAAACACTCTTCTCCCGATGCTGCTACCAGCGTTTCCCATCCGCCTAGATCTTCTAAACACGCTTGCACCAATTCTCGGAGGTGTTCTTGATCGTCAACTACTAGAATTAATCTGTCAGTCATGGGATTTGAGATTTTAGATTTGGGATTTTAGATTTTAGAGAGTCCTGGGCGTTAGGTACGTAGTTGCGCTTCAGCGCTCTAAATTATGAAAGAGCGCTGAAGCGCAACAACATACCTTTATTGAAGGTGACAGTTATTCGATCGCAGGTAAGGGCAATGTAAAGAAAAATGTGCTGCCTTCACCTAAAATACTTTCTGCCCAGATTTTTCCACCGTGCTGCTCAATAATACTGCGACAGATGGGCAATCCTAACCCGGTTCCTCCTTTTTCGCGGGAATCTGAGGCATCGACTTGTTGAAATCGCCCAAAAACGAGTTCTAATTTATCGGCTGGAATGCCGCGCCCGCGATCGCGAACTTGGAACAGCACGCAGTCTGTTTGGTTTTCCGCACTCAGGTAAATGGTGGCACCGACAGGCGAAAATTTAAGAGCATTACTAAGTAAATTTGTCAAGGTTTGGAGGATGGCATCTGCTGCGGCCCAGACTTCTGCATCGGTGGGGATAATAATTAATGAAATCTGGTGTTGATTGGCGATCGCCTGGAGGGCATCTACTACTTGCTGCATCAAATCTGCGGCTTTGCAAAGGGTTTTATCGAGAAATGCTCGCCCGGACTCCAGCCGTTCCAAATCTAAAATATCATTCACCAGGTTTACCAAACGATTGGTATCAAGTAGGGCAATTTCGATCATGCGCCGGGACTTTTCGGGTTTTTTATCGTAAATTCCAGTTTTTAATAGTCCTAAGGACATTTGAATTGCTGTCAGAGGAGTACGCAGTTCGTGGCTGACAATGCCGATGAATTCATCCTTAATTTGTTCGATTTTGTTGCGTTCGGTGATATCTTCGCCAATGCTGATACTGCCGATCACGGTTCCATCTGAATCTTGCAGCGTTGTATTGTTCCAAGCAATGAATCGTTCTTCGCCGGATTTGGTCAAGATGACATTTCGATAATAGGGATGAGCATTGTGAGTCAAGAGTTGCAAGAAGTCGGCTTCAGTTGATTTTATACTAGAACTAGGCAAAAAGTTTTCAAACCAATTTTTGCCTAAAACTTCTTCGTGAGTATACCCTGTGAGACCGACAAAAAATGGATTGACGTAGTTGATATTTCCCGACGCATCGAGTCCGACAACAATCAACTGCACATTCTCCAAAAGCGATCGCCAGCGCCGTTCGGCTTCTCGAATTATAGCTTCTGCTTGCTGGCGTTCTTGCAATTCGAGTTCAAGTTGGGTGTAGAGTTGGGATTGCTGAATGGCGATCGCCAATTGGCTGCTAATCTGTTCGAGTAATTCAATTTCCCAAGATTGCCAATTGCGAGGTGCAGTATTTTGGTAGATGATTAACAATCCCCAGAGGAATTCTCCCGAAAATATGGGAACTGCCAAATATGCTTTGGCTTGAAATTGTTGCAAGAGTTGGATGTGACAGGGATGAAGTCCAGCTTCGTCAATATCGGCGATCGCAAAGGTTTCGTGATTGCGGAAGCGACCTCCTTTAGTTTCTTGCAGGTAGACATCTTCACAAGCTTTTTGAATATTGCATTCCACCAGTTTTACCCACTGCGGATCGACTGACTCCACCACAAAATCTCCACTCCAATCGGGAGTGAAACGATAAATCGCAGCGCGATCGACTTGTAATGTTTGCTTGACTTCTGTGACGGTAGTATTCAGAATGTCCTTGAGGTCTAAAGATTGGCGAATCGCTTGAGTAATAGTCCAGAGCAAACTTTCTTGTCGGGATTTCTGTTCTAGAGCTAATCGGCGCTGTTCTTCGCTCTCTCGCAAGGCTAATTCAGCTTGTTCTCGCTCTCTTTGGCTCTGTTTGCGATCGCTGATATCAAACAATGTTGAGCGGGTCATCATAAAGTTGCCTGCTGCATCTTCTATCGCGGTAGCATTCAGGTTAAACCAACGGCTTGAGCCGTCTTTAGTGGACATCTCGAACTCCAGGTTTTCGACCCAGCCTTGTTGTTTTAACTTGGGAAAGTTTTCATAAAAAACTTGTTTGCCATCTGGTGATAGCAGATCCAAAAACTTAATTTTATACAGCAGTTCATCCCGGGTATAGCCTAACCACTTTAGTTCTGTATCATTAATCCGAACCATTGTCCCCTCGGCATCCAGGGAGTGATAGCCACAGGGAGCATTATTGTAGAGGTCTTCTACTTCATGGATATATTGCTGCAAGACTAATTCTGCTGCTTTTCGCTGGGTAACATCACTGTTAATTTCTAGGATTTTAATTGGTCTACCTGCATCATCTTTTTGCACAACCCAACGGCTAGATACAGTAATTTGGCGATCGTCCCTAGTGTAATGAATTAGTTCTCCTTCCCAGTAACCTGTTTCAAACAGTTCTGCTTGAATTTCTGCCAATGGCTGCGGAAATTGCGTTTTGAACAAACTGTGCGATTCTTGTCCGAAGGCCTCGGCTTTTGTCCAGCCATACATCAACTCGGCTCCCTGATTCCAAAAGGTGATGACTGAGTTTAAATCCCAGGTGATAATACTATCGTGGGCGAGATCGAGCAGTTGTGCTTGTTCTGTGAGGAGTTGATAGGCGTGGTCTTTTTCGAGTAAGGTAACTAACAGACGATCGTTGACTTCGGTGAGTTGGGCTGTTCTTTCTGTTACCCGTTTTTCGAGTTCGGTATTGATTTGTTGGAGGGCAATTTGTGCTTGTTTGCGATCGGTAATATCTTCAGTGAAGAGAATGATGCCACCAACATCGCCATTGCTGCGATACCAGGGGTGAATTTCCCACCGCAACCATTGCAGGGAGCCATCTGAGTGTACAAACCGATCTTCATCGCATTTTTCAATGAAACCTGCGAAACCGCGCTGGTGGAATTGCTTCCACTCCTCTGGAATATTCGGAAAAAGCTCGTAGTGCGATCGCCCAATTATCGATCCTAGGTCATTGAGCAGATATTCATCAACCCATCGCTGGCTGGCGGCTAGGTAACACATGGAGCGATCGAACATCACAATACTGGCGGGAGCATATTTGATGAACAATTGCAGTTTTTCCTGAGTCTCCTCTAATGTTAGTTCTGCTTGTTTGCGTACCAGGGGTGAACTTCCCACCGGAACCATTGCTGCGATCCATCTGGATAGATTAATTTATCTTCTTCGCATTTCTGAACAAGCCCTGCAAAACCGCGCTGGTGGCTTTGTTTCAAATGAAGAGGCAGATCGGGAAAAAGCTCGTAGTGCGATCGCCCAATTATCGATTCTAGGTCATCGATCTCAAATTCATCAACCCATCGCTGGCTGGCGGCTAGGTAACACATAGAGCGATCGAACATCACAATACTGGCGGGAGCATATTTGATGAACAATTGCAGTTTTTCCTGAGTCTCCTCTAATGTTAGTTCTGCTTGTTTGCGCTCTGATGGCAATACTAGCTTGTGCAGACAACTGTCGCAGCAATTCTATTTCTGAAGCTTGCCATTCTCGCGGCGCAACGCAGTGATGAGCAATTAGCAAACCCCAAAGATTTTCACCTTGGAGAATCGGCACGACTAAATTTGCCCTGACTTGGAGATTTGTCAGAAATTCTAGGTGACAGGGAGCAATTTGTGCCCTATAAATATCTGATTTAGCGGTGACTAAGCCTTGTCTGAAGCGTTCAAAATAGCTTTCACTAAGGCAAGGATCGTGTATCTGAGTGGATAGGATTGGTCTCGCTTCTGAACCAACTGACTCTACCACAACCCTGCCGCTCAAGTCTGGGGCTAATTGAAAGATAATTACGCGATCGCAGAGCAGAATATTTCTAATTTCTGTTACCGTGGTGTTGAGAATATCTTCTAATTTCAGGGAATCGCGGATAGCAAGTGCTGTTTTAGCCAGGATTTGCTGTTGCTGTCGCTGCCATTCCCGTTCTCTCATCAGTTGGCTGTGTCGCAGAACATAGCTAATGGAACGCTGCAAAACTTCTGGGGTAATCTGGCTTTTTTGTAAATAATCCTGAGCGCCGCTTTTGAGTAAATCAACGGCCATTTGTAGATTTCCCTGCCCTGTAAGCACGATCGCAGGAAGCGTATTTCGCCCAGTCTGTTGCAGCAGTTCCTCCAACAACTCTAACCCATCTATATCGGGTAAATAGTAATCTAGTAGCAAAATATCTGGGATCTCGTGCTGACACCATTGCAGCGCATCTTCACCGTTATCAAATTCGACAATATTGTAGGTGCGATCGCTATCTTGCAACAAAAATCGGCGGTAGGTAGCGCGATCGACTTCTGAGTCGTCTACGAACAGAATCGTGTATTGGCCAGTTGCTTCAGGGCGGGTGGCCAAACCCAGAGAGTCCGGGAGGGTTAAGGTTGGCACTGCCGATGCTGTCGGTGGTAGCCCAGTTGCGGATTGCGATCGTCCAGCCTGCTGGAGAGCCGCCACTTCTGAGCGCAACAACTCTAATTCAGCAATCAGTTCGTCTTTAGTTTTGTCGATGTCTTCCATACTATTTAATGTTTTTGAAAGTGGTGATAAATAAAATCAGATTATGATAATTTTGGTAAAATTGAAAATTCAAACCAATATCGAAATAAAGTGTGTATCGTCTCGGTCAAATTAGAGATCCCCATTTGTTTCAAAATATAACCATTCGCCCCTTGTTTGTAGCATCTAGGTAAGTCTAGTTCATTCAGTTGACAGTTGACTGTTGACTGTTGACAGCAACCTCTTCCGGTCAGTCCGAGGATTGGAGTAATGAATGCTCTTCTTTTAATTTATACGCCAAACCCAGAGGCTTTCAAGCAATTATTTCTGGTGAATTGTCAACACTCGTTTACCCTACTAATAATGTTGCATGATTTTTTCATGTTGGTATTACTGAGAAAGTCGAAAAATGTTAGAATGAATGGTTTTAGCTAGAACAGCAGAAACCCCACACTGAATTTAGAGGGGGATTAATCGAGGCATCGCCGAGTACCCCTGATAAATCAGTGTGGGATGAATGCGCGACTGACGGAGGTACGGAGTCAGTCATTAAATGTCAGGGAGAGTCGATCGATCCACATCTCTATCATCTGGGTGATAGTCTGCTCTCTCGCTGTCGCGACTGCCCTCAGTTTATTGAGACGCTTTTCCGACAATCGAATGTGAAGATTCTTATCTTTCATTGGGTGTGTTGTTAACGCGAACACAATTATGATATCATAATTGTCAAGGAGGGTAATCATGAGAACGGCATATCAGTATAAACTACGTCCAACCAAACAACAGGTAGTAGAGCTAGACAGATGGTTGTCAATGCTGTGTTCGCAGTACAACTATCTGTTGGCTGATAGATTCAACTGGTACGAACAAAATCGTTCTCCTGTTAATGCCTGTCCTCTCGTCTGCTACTTGCCTGAACTGCGAGACAATCCTGATTATTATTCACAGAAGAAAACGTTACCTCAGCTTAAGAAAACGCATCCTTGGTATGGCGAGATTTACTCGCAAGTCCTTCAAGATATAGTCAAGCGAGTTAAGACAACCTTTGATCGTTTTTTGAAGGGTGACAGCAACGGGAAACGTAGTGGCAAACCTCGTTTCAAATCGCGGAGTCGTTATCGCACTTTTACTTATCCACAGATGAAGGATGGGTGCTTGCAAGATTACTCAATTAGCTTGCCAATGTTTGGTAAAGTTAAAGTTGTTTTGCATCGTCCTATCCCGGATGGGTATAAAATCAAAACCGCATCTGTAACTAAGAAAGCGGATGGCTACTACCTGACGCTTTCATTAGAAGATAAAGCCGTTCCAGAGATAAAGCCGGACTTCAATCCTAATTCAATAACAGGCATTGATGTAGGGCTGAAGGAATTTTTAACAACCTCTGAGGGCGAAACAGTCGCGATTCCTCAATACTACCGCAAAGCTCAAAAGCGTCTACGAGTCGCTCAAAAACGAGTCTCACGTCGCAAGAAAGGTAGCAACCGAAGGAAGAAGGCCGTTAAACAGTTAGGGAAGTGCCACAAAAAAGTAGCTGATAGGCGTAAAGATTTCCATTTCAAAACAGCAAGCAAGCTGCTATTAAAATATGACGTTATCGCACACGAGGATTTAAACGTCAAAGGTCTAGCTCGTACAAAATTAGCTAAATCTGTGTTGGACGCTGGGTGGTCAAGCTTTCTGTCGATTCTAACAAACAAAGCCGAAAATGCTGGTTTGTTGGTTGTTCCAGTAAGTGCCTATAATACTTCACAAGATTGTTCTAATTGTGGCGAGAAAGTACCAAAAAAGCTGCATATTCGTTGGCACAGTTGCTCGTGTGGATGTGAGCTAGATCGTGACCATAATGCAGCGGTAAATATAAAAAATAGAGCGGTAGGGCATTCCGTTCTTAAAGCCAAGAGCCTCCTAAGCGATAGCCGGATTGTCTTGGAAGCCCACACTATATCCGCTTCGGATTAGTGTGGGAGATGTCACTAAGTTTAAGTATTTCTCTGCTTGAGGCGCGGATTGGTGCGCTTGATGCGGCTGAGTACCCGCGTCACTAATTCTGGCCCTAGAACTGGTTTGGTAATGAAGTCATCGGCTCCGGCTACAAAGGCTTGGCTGAGGGAATCTGCATCGGTGTGAGCAGTTACAACTAAGATTGGCAAATCTCCCCACTGCGTATCCTGCCGCACCACCTGGCACAACTCTAGCCCGCTAATTTGTGGCATCTCCAAATCGAGTATGACTAAGTTGGGCGAAGTTGTAACCAGCACCTCCCAAAATCCTTGAGGATCGGTTAATTTTATCACGTGCAAACCCCAAGGTATTAGCAGTGCAGATAAGTGAGCTAAAATGGCAGGATCGTCATCAACAATTAATACTTTGGCTTGCGGGGCTTTAGTTTTGGTTAAGATACGGGATATGGCTTGAAAAATTTGGTCGGTGGTGGCAGGTTTGTGTAAAAATTGTTTGGCACCTAGGCGAGATACTGCTAGCCGATCGCCCAAACTGTCGCGCCCTGTAAATACAATTACGGGCAGGTTGGGCGATCGCTCGTTGAGTTCTCGCAGCAGCGTCAATCCATCTTCTTCTGTGTCGGGAAAGCTTAAATCTATTAAAATCAGATCGGGCATTGACATAGCCAAGCGCGATCGGGCAGCAGCGACATTCGGAGCAATTTTCATCCGAATTTTCCAAGTTTCGGATTCTGCTTTTAAGGATTCCGTCAAAGCAGTATCATCGTCAACTACTAGCACTCGATGACATACCGCGGTAGGCACTGGTGAATTGGTTGACGTAACTGTTGGTTTGGCTAATTCCTGCTCTAATCCTGTCACTACTTCCGAAAATCGTGTGATTTCTTCAGCAGTGAAAGGGCGAAGAACACCACAGGCGTTGACTGGGCTAACGGAGATTAGTAAATGCTCTGCCGATCGCGCTAATTTCGATCCTTCTGGATACCCAAAGGATGCCATAGAGCCTGCTAATTTATGCGCTTCATGCTTAGCGGCTCGATATAATTCGAGTTCCAAATTTCCGGCAATCATAGCGGTTTTTGCTTCCGACAAGACGGCAATTTGTTGCTGAAATACTCCTCGAAACCGCTCTAGCACTTTGTCAATCGCAGACGGATCTCCAGCGCGAGATTTCTGTTTGTTGGTGCTGTTGGTGCTAGAATTGTTTGAAAGCAGCGGTGCGGATTGGGGACTTCGCTTGAGTCGATAGCCCATGCCATAAACTGTTTCGATCATTTCTTCAGTCAAGCCGCCTGCTTTGAGTTTTTTTCGGATATCCTTAATATGAGTGTTTATGGCGCGATCGGTTGGTACATCGTCAAATCCCCACAGGCGATCGAGAATGGCGCTGCGGCTGAAGATGCGATCGGGATTTCGCATAAACAATTCCAGCAGGTTGTATTCTTTGGCTGTCAGTGAAATAAGTTGTTCGCCAAAGGTTACTCGCCCTGAATCCATGTCTAAACAAAGATTTCCCCAAGTCAATGTAGTGGATGAGTCTTTAGCAAAACTCCCAGGAGAAACTGCTTTAGAGCGCCGCAATAATGTGCGGATTCTTGCTAGCAATACTTCCGTACCGCAAGGCTTGTTGATGTAATCATCGGCTCCGGCGTCGAACCCTGCTACCACATCGGCATCTGAATCGTTTGCTGTCAGTAACAGGATCGGTTTGCGGTAGTTTTGCGATCGCAGTTGCCGGCACAGACTAATCCCATCTAGTTTTGGAACCTGCACGTCGAGCAAAATCAGGTCATACTCAATCAATGTTGCCAAGTCTAAGCCCGCTTGTCCGTCGCTGGCGCGATCGATCGTGTAGTCATTTGCTTCCAACACCTTTGCCAGTGTCGCACTCAGTAATGTATCATCTTCTACTAGCAGAATTCTGATCGGAGACTTGTTCATTGTGGTTGTAGGGTGCAATTCCGATGCGCTCAAGGCTGGTGGTGTAAGGCATTGGTCTTTCTTCTCATTCGATCGTAGGTTTGAATTTTAGAATATTCGGGCGATCGGACTTATTGATAATTTATTCATGCTAAGGGAGAATTAGTTGTGGGTCAGATTAATTTTAATTGATTGTATTAAAAAAAATTGCCTTTTTTTTTTAGGGTTCACACCTTGACTGCGAGCATTCAATCAAGTATAATTAAATAATGGAAATACTGGCAAAATTAAATTTTAAGTCACCACTTCCATTATCTAAAATATACCCCGGAAGTTGAGCAAAGTCAATAGGTAATAGTTCTTTTTTAGGGCGAATTTTTCAGAAGAAGCGATCGATCGCACTAACTAATTGTAGTTTAGACTTATTGTATAAATTTTTGAGTAATACGAAAACCGCAGATTTAAAGCAGATTGACGCAGATTAACGCAGATGAATTTCTAGATAGTCTGGGAATCAGTGCAAGAGGAAAAACGATCGTAAATTACAGAAAATTTGTACAATCAGAGGTGAGACGAGCAATTGCATTCATTCACTTTCCTCTCTTAAAAAGCATCTGCGTTAATCCGTGTTCATCTGCCTGACATCTGCGGTTGCCGGATCCAGCAAAGATTTATGGAATAAGTCGTCTTGTAGTTCTAAGTTTAAACAGAAACGACCAGCTTTAGCAAAAGCTGGTCTGCACAAAAAGTTAAATCCGTTGTGTTTTTTCCCACAGTGTTTTTCTCACAGTGAGGAAACCCAAGTTGCACGTTTCTTTGCAGCGGGTTATAACAGCAATATCATCCCTCTTGAGGGGTATTTTTGCAATAAATTTTAATTATTTGTAATAAAAGGTTACATAGGAGACGGATTTTTGTGGTGGGGGTTTGAGTGGTTATTGGATGCGGACTGAAGTCCTCACTACGAACCTGCCGGGGCTTGCTGCGGCCGACCCCAGACAATTCGCTCTTGCTTGTACACAACCATACCAGGCTTCGCACCCTTCGGCTTGTACACATATTTCGGTTCTGTATAAACCACCGGAACTTGTTCGCTGTGGCGGGCGCGACTGTAGTATGCAGTCATGTCTGCCGCAAATTGCAAATCGGTTTCTTCAGCAACTGTACCGGGTGTGAGGCGCAGCAAGGCGTGACTTCCGGGAATCTCTAGGGTGTGAAACCATAAATCGTAGTCGTTGGCTGTACGAAAGGTGAGTTGGTCGTTTTGGCGGTTGTTGCGCCCGATTAATAGTTCAAAGCCGCTGGGGGTTTGGTAGCGGTGAAATTCGATCGCAGCATTTTTGTCACTGCCACGGTAATCTGATACAACTAGATATTTTTGCTGAATCAGTTCTTCGCGGATTTCGGCGAGGGTTTGCAAATCTTGGGTGTTGCGGTAGGCTTCTAATACCGAAAGTGCGGCTTCGACTTGTTCTAAATAGTCGATTTCTTCTTGTACTGCTGCTAACAACGGTTCTACTGCAATGCGAGCTCTTTTAAGTTTTTGGTGTTTTTTGTAAATTGCTTGAGCGTTTTGAACGGCGTTTTTTTCCACGTTTAGTGGAATAATTACTGGTTTTTCGGTTTCAAAGTCTGGGAGAGAAATTGATTTCATTCCCGGTTTCCAATGCTGCAAGTTTGCCATTAACAAGTCGGCTTGGGATTTGTGAGTGTCTGCATCTGCTGATTGCTGCAAGCGTTCTTTAAATGTGTTGGCTTTGAGGCGCAGTTTTGCTAGGACGTTGTTGAGTTTTTGGGTTAGTTGATGCCGCAGTTGGGCAAATACTTGTTGGTTGATTTCGCCTGTGTAGTAACTGTTGAGTAATTGTTGAACGGAAGAGAAGGAAGAAGGAAGAGGCAAGAAGGAAGAAGGAAGAGTGGAGTTAGATTCGTTGGCAGATTCAGCTTCTGAATAGAAGGAAGAAGGAAGAGGGGAATTAGATTTGTTTTCGGGATTTGTTTCTTTTTCGTCTGGTTTTGGCCAGTCGATGACGCTGTAGCCTTCGGGGGTAAAACTTGGTTGAAATTTGGAGTTTTCTAGACATTGCAACCAGTACAGCCAGCGATGAAATAGTTGCTGCCATTGGTGGGGATTTAGGCTGTCTGTGGATTGTTCGGGGTCGAGATTTGCCGATCGAATCATCGATACAACTAAGACTTTACTCAACCCTCGGTAATTCTTCAACAGATTGGTCTTTAATTGCCCGGGAACCAGGCTAATTCGTTCTTTCCAGCGATCGAGAGATTCGATCGCACTTGGCACTGCATCCGTCAAAGACGGGGGCAATTCGTAGGGTTGCCCGGTTTGGATGGGACGCACGCTGGACTGTTTGGCGCTGACTTGGTGGGCGCAGGTGACAACGAGATTGTCTTCGGCGGTGAGGATGACGTTGCTGTATTTGCCCATGATTTCGGCGTAGAGATGCCAGAGGGCGTGTTCGCCGGGGCGTTTGGCGAATTGCAAGTCGATGACTCTTTCCCAAGGAGACACGGGGGCGATGGAAACTAAGGCTAAACCGCTGAGTTGGTGTCGCAGTTGTTCGCTGAAGGTGAAGGTGTCGGGAATTCGGGGCGGGGAGTCGCCGACGCAGATGCGGGCGGCTGCTGGATGGGATGAAATGTCTATCCAGCCGCGTTGGTTCATGGTTCGCAGGGCCAGGGACACTGTGAATCGATCGCGCTGGTAGACTTGTTCTAAGCGCGCTGGCAGCCATTGGGTTCGCAGTTCGCTGCAAGCTGCGGTTAATGTTGTAAAGTCTACGGGTTGCACGGTGGCCTCTTTTTGCGATCGATCGAGCTATGTATTTCTATGCTGACAGATGTTGGTCGTATTTGACCGATAGTATCAAAGTTTTGTGCCAATTTTTGATAATCGGCCGATCGCAAATCCGGGCACAAGAATGTGCGATCGCATTTGGGAAAATACAGGACACAACAAATAGGTTTGTAGTAAGGACTTTAGTCCTCTCATTTTGATGCGGACTAAAGTCCTCACTACGAACCTATCTTTATTTGTTCGTAGTGAGGACTTTAGTCCTCTGATTTGATGCGGACTAAATTCCTCACTACGAACCTATTTTTATTTGTTCGTAGTGAGGACTTTAGTCCTCTGATTTGATGCGGACTAAAGTCCTCACTACGAACCTATCTTTATTTGCAATATTTCATGCAATAAGTCTAAGATTTTAGACCGAGATCCCGCAGCATTTCTAAATGTTTGTGCAGGGGTGCGATCGTATTGGCTGCGATCGCCCCGCTAGCAGCAACAGCGGGCAAACCGATACCCGGAAACGTGGAATCTCCGCAGCAAAACAGACCCGCCAAAGGAGTTCCCGGCCCTGGAAACAAGCCTGTACCGGCGCGAATTCCCGGCCCGTAGGAGCCCCGATTTCTCCGCAAAAACCGTTCGTGGGTTAGCGGTGTTCCAACTAATGTGACTTCGCAGCGCGATCGAATATCGGGGATAATCCTCTCTAATGCTTCCCACATCACCTCGGCGCGCGCTTGCTTTTGCTGTTTGTATTCTTCGCTGGCGCGATCGAGCTTTTGCCATAAATCATAAGGCTCGTTACCGGGCGTGTAGGCGTGAATGACGTGTTTCCCGTCCGGTGCGAGGTGGGGGTCGAGGAGGGAGGGAATCGAGACCAGGACGACGTTTTGAGGCGCGGAAACTCCCAGATCCCAGTCCTTGACGAAGATATAGTGACAGGCTAAGTCCGATCGCACTTCCGCAGCATCAATTCCCAGATGTAAGTGCATAAAACTATCGCATTCGGGAGTCGCCTGTCGCTGTTGGCGAAACCGTTTGGGGATAGAGTTTTCCGGCAAAAGTTTCAGCGTATCCCAAACCGAGGCGTTGGAAACGACGGCTTTGTGCGATCGAATAATTTTGCCCGATCGCAGTCGCACACCCGCCGCCCGGTTGTTTTCCACCAAAACCTCTGCAACGTGGGAATTCAGCAGCAACTGCCCTCCGTGGCGCTCTAAACCGCGTACCAGGGCATCGACAAGGGCTCCACTACCGCCGATCGGATAGTCCAAAACGGCATTGGGGCGATACCAGTCGGCGAACATGAAAGCGACTTCGGCTGCGATCGTGCCGTCAGCGGGAAGTCCAGACAGCAGGAAACACAACAGGTTCAGCCAATTTTTCACAAACGGATCTTTGACATTTGCGTCCATAATCCGGCTGAAAGGGCCTGCAAGGGCGATCGCATCTCCAGCACTTTGCAGGAAAGCCGGTGCAAATTGGCCGAGGGTGAAAACAGCGCCCAAATCGAAGCGCAAAGCCATAGAGGGTAAGGCTGTGGCAGCTTTGGCGTAGGGTTCCATCACCCGCTGGAGTTTTTGCCATTCGGCTGCTGCTTCGCTACCGCGCAGTTTTAAAAGCACTTCACCAAATTGACTCGCACCTACGGAGGTGTCGAAATCGCCTTCGGGCAAACAGCAACCCCAAGTATCGTAAGTGATGCAGGGAAGTTTTTCGCCGATCGCATCGAGAACTTGTCGCAGCGGATTCGCAGAGGGGCTGTAGGATAATCCTGAGTACAAAGACGGCCCGGAATCGAAGGTAAATCCGTCCCGTTTGAACCCGTGGGCTGCCCCGCCCGCGATCGAATGACTTTCGCAGACAATCACCTCAAAGCCATAACTGGCAAGCATTGCACCGCAACTCAACCCACCAATTCCGCTACCGATGATAATGATTTCTGTGTCTGTCGGGGCGATCGTCACCATGTTGTTCTCCGCTACCTACATCCCCTAATATTATTACAAACCCCTCTCTTTCCCTCTCCCTCTGCGCCCTCTGCGGCCTCTGCGGTTCATTACCTCAAAAAAATCCAATAGAAAACGAACCTTCCTATATTATTGTTAGTTAAATGGAAAACCTATCAATTCTAGAGCAAGCCGCCAAATCCAATCCTAAACCATCTTCCACCGCCGTAGTCGCAGCCCTCTTAGAAGCGGAGAAAAACGCCAAAAAAACTAAAACTCGCTATTCCTTCGAGCAACTAACCGGTAATTGGCGCTTGTGCTTTATAACTGGCACGAAAAAGACTCGACAAAAAGCGGGAATTGTGTTAGGCGCCGGACGTTACATCCCCGAATGGGTGGCGAAAATTCAAATTGCTTACTCAGTTGAACCTGTTGCTGAAGGCGAAAAGCCTAGTGAAACGGGCAGAGTGGAGAATTCAGTGCTCGTTGGGGCGATCGAACTAACTCTTTCCGGGCCGACCAAGTTTTTGGGTAATCAGAATATTTTAGCATTTGATTTTACCAGAATTAGGGTGAAATTGTTGGGTAAAACCGTGTATCAAGGATTTATTCGCGGCGGTGAAGCGCGGGAGGCGGAATTTTTTAGCTTGAGTGTGGGGAAGCAGGCATTTTTTGCATATTTTCTGGTAGAAGATGGGATAATTGCTGCGAGGGGAAGGGGCGGCGGATTGGCTTTGTGGGGGAGAGTTTCAACAGTTGACAGTTGACAGTTGACAGTTGACAGTTTGAGATCGACCTCTACCTAGAACTCCGAGGAATGAAACAGTGAATAATTTTGTTTTATTTCCCCCTCGAAGGAGGAGGATTTAAACCCATTATTCTTGGTGAACTGTGACTTATTCATTGGTTTTGTTGACTTCTTTGATATTCTCCAAAATACTAGCTTCCAGCGTGCGATCGCCTATTTGTCGCGCAATTGCCAAAGCTTGGTTATAGTATTTCAAAGCTTCAGGCGGCTGTCCCATAGTCTGGTATACTGAACCAATACTATCCAAAATATCAGCTTCCTCAGAGCGATCGCCGACTTCTCGGGCGATCGGCAAAGCTTGGTTAAAGTATTTCAAAGCTTCTTCCAGCCTAGAACTAATGTAGTAATTAAGACCAATAGCATTGAGTGCTATGCCTTCAAGTTCTCTATTTTTAAGTTTTTGTGCAGTGGCTAAAATTTGCTGCCATATTTCGATCGCCTGTTGGTATTTTTCTTGCTTTTGCAGTCGATCTGCTTCCTCTATCAGTTTCAGAAGTTCTTCACTCTGTGCATCTTGACTTTGTGCCCAACTAGGTTGCACCATCACCGGCACAGTCAGAGGACTCAAACACGCACTCAAAACAAAAATAATGCTGAGAATTTGTTTCATATTTTTTATAATTCACGACCGACAGCGACAGATCTCAACCTATCGCCGTCGCTATAAACAACCAATTCGCCTAATGACTACTGACATAATGAATAATAACGCAATACAGTTCAGATAAGAGATTATATAGCCTTTATGAGAAAGGTGAGGTACGTAGTTGGGCTTCAGCCCTCTTAGTCTAACGGCTATAGAAGCTGTCAGTCATACCTCATATCTTTGAGAAAGGCTATAACAGGGAAAATCAATCACAAATAGACACTCTTGTTTGCTTCGTTCCTCTCTTCGGACAATCTTAACTGAACCGTATTGAATAATAACGTTAGCGATCGGGAACAGCACAACTGTCAACTGTCAACTGTCAACTGTCAACTGACAACTGTCAACTGTCAACTGTCAACTGTCAACTGACTACTGACTAATCAGCAAAGCTGCGGGAAAGTAGCTGAGAGCATCACCAATGGCCAGCTTACCGTTACTTTCAACAGGCTGATTGGTAATCGCATCCTTCCAAACCGACGGCATTTGCTCCGACAATTCCAGATTAGTATCTTTCCAGACTTGTTTGCCGATCGGCATTTCTTCCGGTTTCACAATTCCCGTCAAGTATCGAGGAGCGATCGCAATAACAGTAGTATCTTCAAATCTGCGAGCAAAAGCAATCACGTTATCTTTAAAAGTGCCAACTGCGTGCAGTGGTTGATAATCGCCAGATTGAAAAACTTGCAAGTATTTTTTTCTAGCTTCTAGGACTCTTGCCGTCAAAAACAACTTAATTCTAGCATCTTCCCGCGTCGCAATCAAATCTTCAACCAGTTGCAAAATATCCGTCTCAGCTTGCTGTTTAATTTCCCGCAAAACCTCGATTCGGCGATCGAAATCTACTGGACGGCGGTTGTCCGGATCGACGTGGCTTAAATCCCAAAATTCCGTGCCTTGATAAATGTCGGGAACCCCAGGTGCCGTAATTTTTAGCAGCGTTTGAGATAAAGAATTGAAAATTCCGTAATCAGCTACTTTTTTCCAGAAAGGTAGAAATTTCTTGAAAAACTGATTTTGTTCTGAAGGTTCGAGAACGCTATCGATAAAGGTCATAAACCCAGTTTCGTAGTCGTTGTCAGGTCTCAGCCAAGCTGTATAAACTTTTGCTTCGCGGACGGCTTTGATCGCATAATCTTTGACGCGAGTAACATAATCAGTGTTTTCAATTTCCTCAAATGGAAAACTGCCAAGCAGAGTTTGGTACAAGAAGTATTCGTCGTTAGTATCGGGAACCATGCGATTGACAAAGTTAACTTTCTTAGATGAGTTTACCTCTCTCCAAGACCTGACTTGCTGTTCCCATTCCTCAGGAATTTCTGACAAAACATTAAGTCTCGCTCGCACATCTTCGCCGCGTTTGGTATCGTGGGTAGCTGTAGCATTCATTTTGTGCGGCCAAGCTACTTGCTGCTGCTTGTTGAACTCGTGAAAATCCGCCAGCGAAACGCCGAAGTGACTGGGGTTTCCTCCGACTTCGTTGAGGGATAAAAAGCGATAGTAGACGTATAGCAACGTGTCTTCAACGCCTTTGGCCATCAGGGGGCTTGTCAACTGCTGGAGTTTCATGACAAAGTGCCTGCGCTCCTCTTTTTGTTCGGTTGTGAGGGTTTCTTCTTCTTCCAGCAACAGCAGCGTTTCGATAAATTTCAGTTCTTTGAGGAGTCGCGGTACTAATTCTTTGGCGTGGGCGATCGCATATTTGACGTAAATGCGATCGGACTCTCGCAAACCGTCTTGATTAATGTAAGTTCTGTACACTGGAAAAATCGTCAAAACCGCAGCCAGCGCTTTTTCCAAACCCGGACGAGTAAAGTCATTTCCCTGTCGGGATTGACCGGAAATATTCTTCAAAAGCTGAGCCAGATTGTCTACATCTCCCGCCAAATTTTTCTCAACAATCAGCCCTTTTTTATCTAAAAACAACTGTTCGTAAGGAACATTTAATCGAGTAAATCTCTGATAGATTTCGCTAAATTGCTGTTCGCGATCGCACCGACAAAAAACGCCGTTTACGTAGTTCAAAAAGTCGTATCCACTGGTTCCCTCAATCGGCCAATAGGACGGCAAATCTTCCTCGTGTTCCAGAATCTTTTCCACAGTAATGTAAGTGTCTCCAACTCTCTCGCGGAGCCGTTTCAAATATTCTGTGGGGTCGTACAGTCCGTCGATGTGGTCGATTCTCAATCCGGTAAACTTTCCCTCGTCCACCATGTCGAATATCAGAGCGTGGTTTTTATGGAAAACTTTAATCTCTTCAACTTTTACCGAAATCAGTTCGTTGACAGTAAAAAACCTGCGGTAGTTGATTTCTTCGGCACCCACTTTCCAGAAAGAGAGACGATAAAATTGCTCCGAGAGTAAACTATCTAACAAATTAAAGCTTTCTGGATTGCCTTTTTCTCCGTTAAAGAAATTGATATTTTCATCGATAAATTCCTGGACGATGGGATTTTGATTGTAGAGTTCCCACAGCAGCCCTTTGACAAAAGCTATCTGATCGTATCTGGCTTTACCTTTAGCTTCAGAAGGTGTATTCTTAATTAGATAAAGAATTCCCAAAAACTTGATAAAATCTGGATGGCGCCTGCCTAATTCCCTGCCTAAATGCCCCAAATTATGACCGATAAAACTAGCATAAGATTCAATTTTTACAGGCAATTGTAAGCTGTAGTAATTGATAGTTAGCCCAATTTCGCTGTATTTGAGTTGAATCTCGCCATTTTCCAGACACTCGCCATAAAAATTGCCCAGCAGCGGAGCCAGCACTCGACCTCTGAGATGTTCGTAAGCGTGATTCCATTCAATATCGAAGTAATCGAAATAGTCGGAATCCGGCCCGTGTTCTAATACGTCTAACAGCAACAAATTTTGAGTGTCGTAAGCCATGTGGTTCGGAACAATATCTTGCAGCCATCCCATGTTCAGTTTCTTGATTTCGTAGGTGAGGGCTTCAAAGTTTTCTGATGTTCCCAATTCAGGATTGATTTGATTTGAGTCAACCACATCGTATCCATGACTGCTGCCTTTTTTGGCTTTGAATATCGGTGAGGCGTAAAGGTCGGTAATTCCTAATTCTTCGAGATAGCTGAGGATTTGTTTGGCGGCTTCAAAGTTAAAACCTGCATGAAATTGAATCCGATAAGTGGTTGTGGGAATTCTCATCATGTTAATTTTAGTCCTAATTGATTAGTCGATCGGGTAGTTGACAGAAATTACGCAAACAGTGGCTGGACGCGAGTTATAGCGGTTCTCTGAAAGATCGGGTACGTTGTTGGGCTTTAGCCCTCTTGGTTTAATTGGTTATATTGGTAGAGTGCAAAACTATGCGGTTTAACACTCAATTCTTGCTTAGAATTGATATTTTCCGGCAAGCTAGAACCTGAACCCATCCATTTTACATCAGCAGAGTCTAAAATTTTGTGACCATTGCCTTGGGGAAGTGCGGTCGTAACAGCGACCTCTTGCTTGTTGAAGTTCAGGATGCAGAATATCTGGCTGTTATCTGTCCACCGACGAAGAAACAAGATTTTTTCTGCTTCAATACTGGAAACTTCTAGATTTTTTTTGTCGAGTTTTTTCAGGGCGGGAATTGTTCGCCGCAGTTGAATCAAATGCTGGTGCCATTCCCAGAGGATTTTGTGTTTTCCTGCTGTTGATTTTTCCCAGTTTAACTTGCACTTTTGGAAACTCTCAGGACTTTGGGGGTCTTGAAATTCGCCTCTGTCTTCAAAAGCTTTAAATTCTTGTTGCTTGTCCTTGCGAATCGCTTCAATTAAGTCAGGATCTGAGTGGGAAACAAAGTAGAAAAACGGCGCTGTTTCTCCGTACTCTTCTCCCATAAACAAGAAAGGAATGTAGGGAGAAATCAAAACTGTAGCTGCTGCAAGTTTTAGTGCTTCAAAGTCAACTATTTGCGAGAGTCTGTCTCCTAAAATCCGGTTGCCGATTTGGTCGTGGGTTTGGGAAAATACCAGAAATTTCTCGCCCGGTTCATCTTTGACAGAATTGCCGTGTTTTCGCTTTCTGTGAGGTGCATACTGGCCGGAGTAAACAAAGCTTTCTTTGAAGGATTTTTCTAGGTGTTCGCACTTGCCAAAGTCTTGGTAGTAGCGGTCATTTTCTCCGGTAAGCAAGGCGTGCAGTGCGTGGTGGAAATCGTCGCACCACTGGGCGTCTAATCCGAAACCGCCGAGTTCTTTGGGACGTACTGTGCGGACATCGTTTAAGTCACTTTCTGCGATTAAGTAAAGTTTCCTTCCGATTTCTTGGGAAATCTCGGCGGTGGCGTCGGAGAGTTCTTGCAAAAATGGTCTGGCACCTACTTCAAATATTGCTTGAATTGCATCTAATCTCAGACCATCGATGTGATAGTCTCGAAACCAGTAGAGGGCATTTTGAATAAAGTAGTTCCGCACGCCGTCGCTGTAGGCGTCGTCGAAGTTGAGGGGGTCTCCCCAAATCGAGCCGTATTTTGAGGTAAAGTAGGGGCCGAAGTCGCGGAGGTAGTTTCCTTCGGGGCCGAGGTGGTTGTAAACGACATCGAGTATTACTGAGATGCCGTGTTCGTGGCAGGCGTTGATAAGTTTTTTGAAGCCTTCGGGGCCGCCGTAGGAGTTTTGAACGGCGTAGGGATATACGCCGTCGTATCCCCAGTTTCGATCGCCGGGAAATTGGGCGACTGGCATAATTTCGATGGCGTTGATTCCCAATTCTGTGAGTTTTTTGAGTTGGGGAATTATTGCTTCAAATGTTCCGGCTTGGGTGAATGTGCCGACGTGCAGTTCGTAGATAATCATTTCCGACAGCGGCACGCCTTGCCAATTTTTGTCTTTCCAAGCAAAGGCGTTTTCATCTATTACTTGGGATGGGGTGTGGACGCCTTGGGGTTGATATTTTGAGGCTGGGTCGGGTCGGTCGGTTTTTCCTTCGAGTTGGTAGGTGTAAAGGGTTCCGGGTGCGATGTCTGTAGCTGTGGTTTGCCAATAACCTTCTGCGGATTGTTGCATGGGTATCTGGCGTGGTTCTGGGGAAACAATTTGGACTGCTATTTGTTTGATTGTGGGCGCCCAAACTGTAAACTCACATTGGTTGTTGCCGAGGTAATTTGCTCCTATCTTCACTTTGAGTGGTTCTCCTTATAAAATAGGTTGGTTGTCCGATCGCCCTTGGGACGCAATCAAATGCTGTGTTCTTAAGGTGAGAGCGCCTGTGTAGATGGTAATATTACTTAAAATTACAAACAACTAACTCCAGACAGAGTAACGGTTAGAATTATCGCTGGGGCAAAAGTAGCGGTTCGTTATGTATAAATTAGACCATGAATCTGCACCCTTAGCGATCGCCATTCTTGGTCAACTGCAAGAGTTAATATTTCTGGTTTTTTATATAAGGTCTAAAATATATCTAAAGGTAGATAGCAAATCAGCGCGAGCGTGTATTCTATGGTTATTGCTTTTGGACGGGAAATCTGCTGCAATCTTGACTCGGCGGAGTCTCGCGAGTGGTTGGTGACAAACGGAATCGGGGGTTACGCTAGCGGGACGATCGCAAATCTCCTCACTCGCCGCTATCACGGGCTGCTGGTGGCAGCCCTCAAACCCCCGCTGGCACGGACTTTGATGCTCGCCAAGCTGGACGAGACGGCCGTGTATGCCGATCGCGCCTACCCGCTTTATACCAACCGCTGGGCCGACAGTACGATCGAACCCCACGGCTACAACTGCATCGAAAGCTTCCACCTCGAAGGTACGACGCCTGTGTGGAGGTATGCCCTCGCCGACGCTATCCTCGAAAAGCGGATTTGGATGCAGCAAGGTGCTAACACAACATATATTCAATACCGCTTGCACCGCGCCTCACAACCGATCGCGATCGCAGTCAAAGCCTTAGTCAACCACCGCGACTACCACCACATGACAAGTGCGGGCGACTGGCCTGTGAGTCTGGAAACTTTGACACAAGGGGTTTGCGTGACGGCTTTTGACGGAGCCGCACCCCTGTACCTGCTGACAGATGCTACTCCAGAGGCTAAATTTCGAGTTTCTACGCCCTTATACAATTGGCACTACGGATTTAATTTGGCAGCCGAACAGCGGCGCGGGTTGGACTGCTGCGAAGATCACCTGCACGCGGCAACTTTCCATTTTGCGATCGCACCAGGACAATCTCTGACACTGATCGCGAGTACCGACAAAAATCCCGAACTCAACGGCGGTACAGCTTTAGAATTGCGTCGCACCTACGAGCAAGAATTGCTGCAAAAATGGTCAAAAATCAGCGAATCTCCAGACTGGATTAATCACTTAGTGCTAGCAGCCGACCAATTTATCGTCAACCGCCCGCTACCAAAGGAACCCGAGGGTAAAACGATTATCGCCGGATATCCCTGGTTTAGCGACTGGGGGCGCGATACGACGATCGCCCTGCCCGGCCTCACAATCTGTACCGGGCGGTGGGAAATTGCGCGATCGATTTTGCGAACATTTGCACGGTATGTCGATCGCGGAATGCTGCCAAACCGCTTCCCCGATGCCGGGGGCGCTCCGGAATACAACACCGCAGACGCCACGCTGTGGTACTTTGAGGCTGTTCGCGCTTACTGCGACTGCACCGGAGACGACGAACTTTTGAGCGAACTCTGGCCGACACTATGTGAGATTGTCGATTGGCACGTAAACGGAACTCGGTATAACATCCGCGTCGATCCTGACGACGGTTTAGTCTACGCGGGGGAAAGCGGCGTGCAACTGACTTGGATGGACGCGAAAATCGGCGATTGGGTGGTGACTCCTCGGATTGGTAAGCCGATCGAACTTAGCGCGCTTTGGTACAATGCCGTGCAAGCTATGGCAAGTTTTGCTCGAAAACTGGGCAAGCCTCACAATGAATATCAGCAGTTGGGCGATCGTACCGCCACCGGATTCGATCGCTTCTGGAACGACTCAACCGGTTACTGCTACGACGTTCTCGACGGCCCCGACGGACACGACATTTCCCTGCGGCCCAACCAAATATTCGCCGTTTCCCTGCCCCTGGACTCGATTCCTGGGTACGAGGGCAAGCGCCAGGAAACCCGTTATACACCGTTACTCACGCCCGTACAGCGCCGCGCCGTCGTGGACGCCTGCGCTCAGGGGCTGCTCACTTCCCACGGCCTGCGGAGCCTATCCCCACAACACCCGCAGTATCGCGGCGCCTATGAGGGCGACCAATTGCAGCGCGACAGCGCCTATCACCAAGGCACAGCTTGGGGCTGGCTGATCGGCCCGTTTGTCTTGGCGCACTTGCACGTATACAAAGACCCAGCACAAGCTCTCCAATTCCTGGAACCGATGGCACATCATATAACTGCTGGCGGAGTTGGCAGTCTCGGCGAAATTTTTGAGGGCGACGCCCCCCACTCGCCCCGAGGCTGCACGGCTCAAGCTTGGACTGTGGCCGAGGTGCTGCGGGCTTGGTTGGCAATTGACAGTTGACAGTTGACAGTTGACAGTTGACAGTTGACAGTTGACAGTTAAATAGTAGCCAAATCAAACCGTTTCTCGATCGCGGGGTCAGGGATCTATAGTTGTTAATAGTGATAAGTAGGTTGGGTAGAACTGAGATCTTGCACCTTGGTTGACAGTTGACAGTTGACAGTTGACAGTTGACAGTTGACAGTTGACAGTTAAATAGGGCTTGCTGAATAAAAGTAGAAAGCTTGCCAGATAAGGGGTTTAAGCTTTTTTTGCTTAAAAAAGTGCAAGTTATAGGATTATAGAGGCTCAAAACCCTTGCAATGAAAGTTATTAGTTTCTGGCTTGCATTTGGGAATTTAGCAATAAACCTACTATTTTTTAAGCTGTGTAGCCTCGTTTTTCCACTACGTACACTTTTTCAGCAAGCCCTAAATAGTAGCCAAATCAAACCGTTTCTCGATCGCGGGGTCAGGGATCTATAGTTGTTAATAGTGATAAGTAGGTTGGGTAGAACTGAGATCTTGCACCAAGCCTTTTGCTGACAATCATGCAAGATGTGAGGTACAACGAAGTGAACCTACGCTTCGCTGGATCCAACCTGAAAATTATTGGTTTAACAGTGGACAATACTGTCAACTGTCAACTGTCAACTGTCAACTGTTTTATCGGAGGTTTATGGCATTATTATTAGCGGGCGATATTGGCGGAACTAAGACAATTTTGCGCTTGGTAGAAAGGACTGCTGATGGTGCAATGAATGCTCTTTACGAGTTTCGCTATCCGAGCGGGGAATTTCCCGATTTAGTGCCGATAGTTCAACAGTTTTTGACGGAAGCTGCTACTAAACTCGATTTGGCAGTGGAGCCTGAAAAAGCTTGTTTTGCGATCGCAGGCCCAGTAGTCAACAACAGCGCCAAACTGACAAATTTGCCTTGGCTGCTGGATGCAAAGCGTCTGGAAGAAGAATTAGGAATCTCCCGTGTTAGTTTGATTAATGATTTTGTAGCGGTTGGTTACGGCGTGTGTGGTTTGGAAGCTACAGATATACACACCTTGCAAGTAGGAAAACCGAGCCAGCACGATCCAATTGCTGTGATTGGTGCGGGTACAGGTTTGGGACATTGTTTTGCAATTCCCGAAGCAAATGGGATCAGGGTTTTTTCTTCGGAAGGGGGACACGGTGACTTTGCTCCTCGCTCGGAGTTGGAGTTTGAATTGCTAAAATATTTGTTAGCAAAACATAACATTCAAAGAATATCGATCGAGCGTGTAGTTTCGGGACAAGGGATTGTCTCAATTTACCAGTTTTTGCGCGATCGCAAGTTTGCTCCTGAATCAGCCGAAGTGGGGGAAGCGATCGCTCAATGGGAGTCGGAAATCGGTAAAACCGAGAAAACAGTCGATCCGGGGGCGATAATTGCGGCGGCTGCACTCCAAAAGTGCGATCGGCTTTCGGAACAAACAATGCAAATGTTTGTAGAAGCTTACGGTGCGGTGGCCGGAAATATGGCTGTTTCACTTCTACCTTACGGCGGTTTGTACGTAGCCGGCGGCATCGCTGCGAAGATTTTGCCACTGATTCTAGAAGGCAGTTTTATGCGAGCTTTTACGCACAAAGGTCGGATGGATTCGCTATTAGAAATGATACCAGTTCGCCTGGTTTTGAATGGCAATGTCGGGTTAATTGGAGCGGCGGTTTGTGCGGCAGGTCTTTAGGGGATTGAATCTGAGGAAGTTGTTAAAATTAGGGGCGGGCTAGAAGCCCACCCCACAAGATTTTTTGTGGCACAGGCATCTTGCCTGTGAAAGTGCTTGTGGCACAGGCATCTTGCCTGTGACAAATATGTGGCACAGGCATCTTGCCTGTGACAAATAAAAGGACAGACACTAACCTTCAGATATTTGACAGAAAAAAGGATATTCGTCTGGAGTCAAACAAAGACCAGCTTTGACAGGATTTTGCCTGATATATTCCCAAAAACCATCAAATTCTCCTTCATCTCTGACTATTCGGTCATGTCGCTCATCTTGCCAGACAGTACCGATATGCTTCATCACCTTCGGAATTTGCTTAGAACTGTAGCTTTTCATACTGTGCATAATGCTGCTGAGCGACCAAAATTTATCCTTCGACTTTGGCAAAGGCTGAATTAACATATGCACATGATCTGGCATTACAACCAAGCAAAACACCTCATACCTTTTTTTGTCAAAAAAGTTGCAAGCATTAAAAACTACTTGTTGAGCTGCCGGAGTCAATTCTAGCTTTTCCCAAGTATTAAAAGTAATGAAATAGACCGATCCATCTAACTCCCAATGAGGTAAATTCCTATAAGTAATTTTCAACTTTGGTTCCACCAAAGATTGATAATTGTTGGTGGGGTGGGCATCTTGCCCGCCCAGCCTAGAAACCGACTTCATCACAGATTGATACTTGTTGCTGGGATGGGCATCTTGCCCGCCCAACTGCTGATTGCTTCCCTGACTCAAATTTCTATGAATCATACTACTACTTCGTACAATCACAACTTAATATAAAATAGCTTTAACCAGGGAAGAGGTCAATACCACATCTTGCCTGTGACAAAGATTGGGGCGGGCTAGAAGCCCACCCCACAAGATTTTTTGTGGCACAGGCATCTTGCCTGTGACGGGCTAGAAGCCCACCCCACAAGATTTTTTGTGGCACAG
>NZ_JAEQCB010000087.1:0-29322 GCF_020738785.1 Microcoleus sp. PH2017_05_CCC_O_A
GTGCATTTGGCTTTTGGTATTTTAAAGTCCCAAAAGCCTTTCGATCCAACTTATTTACTTGCTACCCCTTGACAGATCAAGACAGTATCTACAATATTGATGGTTTTTAGGGGATAGGATATTAGCGAACGGTGACTGTATGACTGAGTTGGGTGGGCGGGTTTTTGAGATTGTTTGTTTTTGGCGGTTATTTCGGTGAACCCGCCCCTACAATATTGATGTTTGTTGAGGGGAATATTATATTATCTAACTGTGACTGTATAACTGAGTTGAAAGGGTTTAAATTTAGCTGCGGCTTTGGGTTTTCCGCTGAGTTTTAACTCGTAGATTCCTGCCTTGGGAAATACAATTTCTGCTCCGGGAATGCCTTGGTAGCGCTCGACAGATACGGCTTTTAAAGGCGGTTCAATCAGCGGTTTATCCCCCTGTTTGTGATTTTTTGGATAAACCGCTAGCTGGCAGTTGCACTGCTCTAAGGGGATAATTTGACCGCCCCTGCGAGTCAGTGCAAACCACACTTTTGCAGTTTCTCCGGCGCGGGGATTGTGGTTTGGTTCGAGGTGAAAGGTAGCGGCGACATCTCCCGAGATTTCGACTTCGTGGGCGATCGCAGTTGTGTTTAGCTGCGGTATGGGAAATATTCCGGCTTGTACTAGCAATCCCAAGAAGACTAACAATCCTAAACTTTTACTTTTCTTTGACAGGTGCAACATAGAAATTATCCAGTGATAAAATTGACCAAAATAAGCGCGATCGCACTAACAAAACTAACACCGCAACCGCGGCTAAGACGGCTGTCACCAGTCGATCGTACAACTTCCATTCAAAACCGCCGAGATAGTGGGAGCCGATGAGGGCTGCGTGAAGGGCGCACAGCAAAAAAGCGGGTACTGTTAGCAAATGAATTTGCCGCCACCGCTTCCCTAAATAATTTTGAAGCCGATCGCAACTTGTCACCGCTGCGGGTATCATCAACAGCAGTCCCAGCATTCCCAATGCCATCCCTAATTGATGCTGCGGCAGCATAAAAGATACAGCGTCAAAATTCCATTGCAGCGTATGATCTAGCATATGAAACGTGTGGGCAAGGGCGATCGCAAACCCTCCGACACCCAAAGCCCGACGGTAGCGCAACAGTGGCGGCAAAAACTTGCTGAGCGGACGCGCAATCAGTGCTAGCATCAAGCATATTAGGGCTGCGTGGCCTGTCAGATCGACCATTTCATCGGTTCGCAACAGAGTAATGATGCCGATCGCCAGTGTCACCCAACCACCTGCGCGAAACAGTTTACTGCGTTTGTGGGCGCTGAATCTGCCAGCAAAAAATCCCACTCCCAGCATAGTTGGCAAGGTACCCGCTCCAAAAGCAAACATCGTTGCCGCACCCAAAATTGGGTTTCCGGTTTCCGCTGCTTTGATTTGCGCTGCATACAGGAAACCGCAGGGAATTAAACCCCAAAGCAAACCCAAAGCCAATGGTATCCACCAGTTGTTTTGAGTTGAAATCTTGGTCATTGCACTGCTGATGCGATCGTGCTTCACTGGATGCAGCAATGGCAAACGCGGCAGCAAATCTGGTTTAATTTGTACCAATCCAAACCAAATTAGCATTGTACCGGTGATAATGGCGATCGCCCGCCGCCACCCGCTACCGATACCTGCCATTTGCCCGCCTGCAATCAATACCGAACCCACTCCGCCAATTGCAGCGCCAACTAAAGCATAAGCCACAATTCTTCCCACATTTAATAGCAGGTGAAAGCGGAAGGAAGCTAATTTATCTTTGTCGGTACTTGACAGGGAAAAAGCCACTGTCAGCGGGCCGCACATTCCGGCGCAGTGTCCGAAACTGCCGAGAAATCCTAAAGTTGCAATGAGCAGGATGTCTAGCATTTTGAGTCAGGGGATTTTAGATTTTAGATTTTACATTTTAGATTGGTTTTTACTGCTTATGTCATGTCTGGTCAATTACCCGCGATCTGGTTTGTAGTGAGGACTTTAGTCCTTGATTCCTAAGGACTAAAGTCCTCACTACAAACCCTTTTGATTGTGGTCAACTCTCAACTGTTTTGAATGCCGATCGCCAAAATCCCCAAAATTTTATCAACTTCATTCAAAAAATACTCTAATAAATCTATTTTAACTGATTGCCCTTCCAGTATCAAAAACTTCCAAATTTCTCCCGTTGTCACCACTCCATAAATCTTTGATACCTGATTTCCCTCGCGCTCATTAAACAGTTGCGCTGCATACATTTCGGCCACGCACTGACCCAACCCAGCATTAATATTTTCCTTTTTTGCCTCAACGATTAAAATCGCAGGTGCGCTTAGAATCAAAAGTTCTACCGATCGGCTAATCAGAAAATCGCAACTCCCGTTTAATCCCAAGTCGCTATCAACCGTAAAATCGACACCCGAAAACAAACTAATGCGATCGGGAAACAGTCTGGTGAACTACCCAACACCCATCTGAGCACAGATAGGGTGTAGGCTTCCCAATTCATTGGGGATTGCCTCGGTCTTCATGGCTTTTTTACGTCCTGATAACTTTGGTCTTACATCCCCTCCAAGGGCAGAAGAGCTAGTTCCTAACTCCAAAAGTCGCAAACCTTCATTTTTAATATTGATTGCAGCATTAATATCTCTATCATGCTGTTTCTGGCAGTGAGGACAATCTACAAACCTTACGCCCAATGAATCATAGCCTTTCTGTAGCATCGGGATTGGTAGTAGAGTCTCGCTACAAAGTTGAGAAGATGGGAA
This sequence comes from Microcoleus sp. PH2017_05_CCC_O_A, assembly GCF_020738785.1. Classification (NCBI taxonomy): domain Bacteria; kingdom Bacillati; phylum Cyanobacteriota; class Cyanophyceae; order Oscillatoriales; family Microcoleaceae; genus Microcoleus; species Microcoleus sp. PH2017_05_CCC_O_A. The sequence continues at coordinate 2,766 of NZ_JAEQCB010000087.1, forward strand.
AAAACGTCCTATTTCTTGGTAGGTATGACCAAATTTCTCAGCTTTGTACTTGAGCATGGTTTGAAACATCCCCCATCCTTGGTCTGATATCGATTTTGCCAAGTTGGGATTTTTTACCATGTTCTTAACTGCCAAATCTTCTACACAAATAACTTGGTTTTCGTAGGCTATTTTGCGAGATAGCTTGTGTAGAAAGTCTTCACGAATTCTAGCTATTTTGCTAGAAACTTTGGCTAATATTCGTCTAGCTTTACGACGTTTATTAGAAGTTTTATCTGTCTTTTTAGCTAATTTTTTCTGTTTGCATTTTTTATTATTTTCTAGTTTGGCTAATTGCTTTTTAGGTAGGTCATATTTTGAGCCTTCGGAAGTTATAGCAAAGTGCTTCAATCCTAAGTCAACGCCGATAGCTTCCCTAATTGCAACTACCGGATTGTCATTTTGGTTAAAAAGAATAGATGCGTAGTACCTGCCGTCTGCATTTCTCGATATTGTTACAGTCGTGAATTTAGCATCAGGTAGTTGTTTGTGAAACACAGTTTTCATTAACCCCAGATTACCGGGAAACTTAATAACAGAATCCTCTGGCATCAGTTGGATATTTTGGGGATATTGAATTGATTGCTTACCATGTTTAGATTTAAAGTTAGGGAATTTAGCACGACCCTCAAAGAAATTGACAAACGCACTTGAAAGATTGAATGTTACTCGTTGTAAAACTTGGCTATAAGCTAGTCCCAACCATTCAAATTCTTTTTTTAGTCCCGGAAGCAACTTATCCATAGCTGCTTTAGAAAGCCCCTTGCCTGTTTCTTTGTACGCGGTGGTTGTTGCATTAAGCATATGATTCCACAACCATCTAGTATTGCCAAAACATTGAGCTAGATATGATTCTTGCTTGCCTGTAGGATAAATTCTCATCTTAACTGCTCTATACATGGTATCGACCTTACCGTGTTTACATATTCATAGTAACACATTTTTGATGATTGTTTCACCAAAAACAGAATATTTTGCTCGTTTCGTCGTCGTAGTCTTCCCGGTTTTCGCTGCGCTCAAATGTGGTCAGACTACACTCCTCAACTCACGCGCAATTCATCTCGACACTGACAAACGTACAGGTACAGTGTGAGCCTTCTTGCTGTTCGAGGTAAGTTCCAGCAAAATCGGCGCAATAATCATTTCTGAGCGCGATTTTTCCGTATTGCTCGCCAGAGCAAAAGGAACATTATAAGCTAAAGTTTCTGTTAAATAATTGCTGCATTGTAAATCAGGTACGGCCGAAAACAAATCTTGTCTGGGCGAAATCGTTAAATTTAAAGATTTTTTGACACTTGCCAAACTAAAATCGCTGTAAGCCATACCTTTTGCCCTTAATTTTTTACTTTCTTAGGACTTCTACCCCATCTGACTGACGCAAGCTACCCCGCGATCGAGGGTGCATCTTAATTTGGCAAGGGCGAAGCATTTCGGCACATAATTTATGAACCAGAACCAGAGATTGACTGCCGAAATGCTTCGCCCCTACGAATATATTTGCAAAAATCAGATGCACCCGCGATCGATCGACGGTTTGATTCGGGTACCATAACTGTCAACTGTCAACTGTCAACTGTTATAACTACTTTTGTTCTGGATGCGCCGCCGCCGGCGATGTCGCTCCCATTTGATTAATAGCAGCAATTAGCTGATAAAGCCGCCCCGCATCCCGCTGGTTGAAATGCAAAACTAGGCGCGGTAAAGCGAAGGTTTCATCTGTGGCTTCGGCGGGCAGAGCTTGACTTTTTTCAATTTTACCGTCTACCAAAATATCGCTAAAATTAGTATTTAGCCGATCGACATTCTCGTCAGAAAGTTGAGACTTCAAGCGAATTACCAGTTTTCCGTCCACGTAACGGCAGGAATGATAAACCAGATAAAAACTCGCGATCGCCTCACAAGCGACATTTATATCGTCTGTAATCGTGTACAGGCTGCGATCGTCCGCTGAAATCAAACCCCGACCCCGCAATTGTTTTTGTACAAAATAATTCCAATCGTGCCAATAATCGCCTCCGGGTCGATCGAGCAAAACCAAAGGGGCCGGCCCAAACTTGCCAGTTTGAGTCAAAGTCAGACACTCAAAAGCCTCATCCAGAGTGCCGAAACCGCCGGGAAACAAAGCCAAAGCATCGCTTTCCCGGAGAAAGAATAACTTGCGGGTGAAAAAATATTTAAAATTGAGCAACTTGGAGTCGCCCGCAATGACAGGATTAGAACTCTGCTCGAAAGGTAACTGAATGTTCAGCCCAAAAGAACGTTCCGCAGTCGCCCCCTCATTCCCTGCCTGCATAATCCCCCCACCGCCACCAGTAATCACCATAAATCCCTGCTGGGCGATCGCCCGTGCAAACTCTCTGGCTAGCAAATATTCCGCCGATGTCGGCGACACCCTCGCCGAACCAAAAATCACAATTTTGCGAACGTGGCGGTAAGGATAAAACATGGAAAAAGCTCTCTCCATATCTCGCAGGGACGCCGCCATAATCTTCCAATCGAGGCGATCGAGTTCCTCTCCAGCCATTTGCACGATCGTCGAGAGCGATCGTTCGATCCACTCAGAGTGCTTTAACATTGGCAGGCGATCGATTAAGTCGATCGCATCAGCTTGGAGGGACTCAAAACCTTGACCAGAAGGAATCATGAATTTTTCCGAAACGGTAACAATTTGTTGGTAGAAAAAATTAAGGGGCAAGCCAAATTTAGAAGCTAATAGCCACCAGCAAATAGCGCTGCTAGCAACTAATAACTTTTCCAGTAGCTTTACCCCGGTTTTGAAGATAGTTAGCTTTCGCGGCCCAAAAAAACAGCCCGAAACCTCTGGCAGTTTGGTTAAATGTACTTTTCCAGAGTGTTGGCCAGAGTAGTTTTCGGAACTGCCCCAACCACCATATCAACCCGCTGACCGCCCTTAAATATCATCAGCGTCGGAATGCTGCGGATACCGTATTGGCTTGCCACATTAGGATTCTCGTCGGTATTAACTTTTACTACCTTCACCTGCCCTTCATATTGCTGGGCAATTTCGTCTACGACGGGCGCCACCATCCGACAGGGCCCGCACCAGGGAGCCCAAAAATCCACTAGAACTGGAACTTCGCTATCGAGCACTTCCTGCTTAAAGGTAGAGTCGGTTACTTGCGCGGCTGCTGACATCCCTAGCCATCCTTGTAAATACTATTTCTCGGATAACAAGTTTAGCAAAAAGTGTCACCACTTGCGTCAGTCGATTTTACGATTTTAGATTTTAGATTTTAGATTTACTTGCAGCATTGAATCTGGGAGCGTGAACTTCGATCGAATATTTTGAGTTCTCCACTCCTGGCGCCCGGGGCTGGTATCCGTTTTTGGGTAGGGAGCGACGACTTTAAGAGAAGGCTTCAGAAGGAATTCGAGAAATGGAAGTTATAAAAAGGCATTCGGCCGCAAAAAATTCTCTGTAACTCCCCCTCCCCCTCTCCCCCTCTCCCCCTCTCCCCCTCTCTCCCTCCCCCACTCTCCGGATCGAACAGCCTTAACCCCGTACCAGTCAGTAAAGGGGAGCGCTTGGGGTCAAAAAGGAACCGCCCGAACAGTAGTCCGGGCGGAGTGTGGTGTGAGGAGTGAACGGAAACATGCGTCTCCGCTTCTTATATTGTGACACCTCCTTCTCGATAATTCCACAACATTCTGTAAATTTCGAGACGATCGCACAAATTTTGTCAAGGTATCCTGGTATTCGATCGGTAAATCTACTTGCCCATGCCCAACTGCTGAGCTTTTTGATAAACTTTACCCTCAGTCAGCAGAGAAGGAGCAATCACCACTTCCACTTGCTGCATCTCCTTAATATCCTTAGCGCCCAGAGTGCCCATGCTAGTTTTCAGAGCTCCGAGCAAGTTGTGCGTACCGTCATCGAGCAGGGCTGGGCCCCGCAAAATTTGCTCCACAGTCCCAGTAGTCCCCACGCGAATCCGAGTGCCTCGCGGCAAAACCGGGCTGGGAGTCGCCATCCCCCAGTGAAAGCCCCGGCCCGGAGCTTCGGCGGCCCTAGCAAAGGGCGAACCAATCATTACTCCATCGGCGCCGCAGGCAATGCACTTGCAGATATCGCCCCCGGTAATTAAACCGCCGTCAGCAATCACCGACACGTATTTGCCAGTTTCGCGATAGTAGTCGTCCCGGGCGGCGGCGCAGTCTGCTACCGCAGTTGCTTGGGGAACGCCGACACCCAATACCCCCCTAGATGTGCAAGCAGCCCCCGGCCCTATGCCCACGAGAATGCCTGCGGCACCAGTTTTCATTAAATTCAGGGCGACTTCGTAGGTGACGCAGTTGCCCAAAATTACGGGTATTGGCATCTCTTGACAGAATTGGGTCAAGTCCAAAGATGCGATCGACTCTGGGGAAAGAAAAGCAGTCGAGACTACAGTAGCCTGCACAAAAAATATATCGGCTCCCGCTGCGGCAACTGTTAAGCCGTATTTGCTCGCAGCGGCCGGTGTACCGCTGACGGCGGCAATCCCTCCTCCAGCTTTAATTTCTTTAATTCTGAGCTCGATTAATTCTGGCTTGATGGGTTCGGCATAGAGTTGCTGCATCAGGGACACAAATTCGTGGTTCCCAACAGAAGCGATGCGCTCTAAAATGGGTTGGGGGTCGGCATAGCGGGTTTGAATTCCTTCTAGGTTGAGCACGCCCATTGCTCCCAATTCCGACAGCAAAATAGCCATGCGGACATCGACTACTCCGTCCATGGCGCTGGCGATGATCGGGATTTCTCGATCGATCCCGCCAATCTGCCACTTAGTATCTGCCAAACTCGGATCGAGGGTACGCTGTCCCGGTACGAGCGCGATTTCATCTATGCCGTAAGCTCTGCGAGCGCTTTTGCCCCGCCCAATTTCAATATTCACGCTGTTTCACTTCCACAATGTATTTAAATTAGACTAACAAAAAGTTCGCCGACCTGTGGGTAACGATCGCGCGGCTGTGTTTAAAATAATCTCGTCACTAAATTCTGATTTTATGAAATCCAAGGAGATACTTTTCCTCAGCAACGGCCACGGGGAAGATGCGATTAACTGTCAAATTGTCAATGCTTTGAGAGCATCTGCGCCAGATATTCAGGTTTCAGCGATGCCCATTGTCGGTGACGGGGCTGCTTACAGTCGATCGACAGTACCAATTATCGGGCCCACCAGTCCCATGCCATCTGGGGGAGTTTTTTACATGAATCCCCTATTTTTCCTCAAAGATTTGAGGGCGGGGCTAATTCGTTTGACTTTGCAGCAAGTGAAAGCTGCTTCGGCGCATTCGCAGCAATGCGATTTGGTGGTAACGACTGGGGATATTGTCGCGGCGGGGTTCGCCCATGCCACAGGCCGCCCGTATATAATTTTTCTGTCGGCTCATTCTACTTATTATGAAGGGCTAGCCGATTTGGGTTTCCTCTTGAATTATTTGCTTTCGTCCGAGCAATGTCTGGCTATTTTCACTAGGGATGCTTTGACTGCTGCGGACTTAAACCAACAGGGTTTCGAGAAAGCCATATTTGTCGGCAATCCTGTCATGGACAACCTCAATGCTATAGGCAAAGATTTGCAGTTAAAGCCCGGAGTTCGGACGATCGCCCTTCTGCCCGGTTCGCGGCTCCCCGAAGCCAACGACAACCTAGTTTTGCTGCTAAAATTGGTCAAAGAAATTGCCGCCAACTCTACCTTACCAGTGCAGTTTCGAGCAGCCTTAGTTCCAAGTTTAATGCTGGAATTAGATAATATTGCAGCGCGCTCCGGATGGCTGCACCGAGAAGGAAAGTTAGTTTGTCAAGAAATCAAACAGCATGGTAGCGAAAAAGCAGCAACAGTTGAAGTAATTTGCTACTCAGATGCTTTCGCCGACATTTTGCAGCAGTCTAATTTAGTAATTGGGATGACCGGAACTGCGATCGAACAAGCCGTAGGCTTAGGAAAACCAGTAATTACCATCCCCGGTAACGGCCCGTCATTTACCTATCGGTTTGCCGAGGCTCAAAATCGGCTGTTAGGTGATTCAGTGCAAGTTATTGGCAAAGAACCAGCAAATCCTGAGATTATCAAAGAAGCTGCCGCTTCAGTCGATCGCACTTTGCAAGACAAAAAATATTTAGAGACTTGCGTAAAAAATGGCTTAGAAAGAATGGGGCGATCGGGCGGTAGCAGCCAAATTGCCGATCGCTTAACCAAATATCTTTCTGATTAATTGGAGTATACTGCTTAAACAATTGAGAGTTAGCAGTTGGCAGGAAAGCAGTTGACAGCGAGGTTTTAAACAGTTAATACTCAACGCCTGTAATTCTTAAAAAGCTAAATTTAGTTAGGAGAGGGATGGGCTTCTCGCATCCCCTGTTGTTATCAGAAAGAATTGGTTAAAAGCCCCAAGCCCGCTCAGGAGAAATTTTAAAAAGACGATTCATTACTCCAATCCTCTTCCTTCCAGGTAGAGGTCGCCCTCAACTGTCAACTGAAAAGTCTTGCCCAATGTTCGCAATTGAATCGATAGAGTTCATATTGCCAGCGTTCGTGAAACTCTGCTACAGAAATATGCAATGCTTGGTTGATGAGTTCCTTTTTCCGATATAATACAATACCGTTTACTTAACGCTTTTTAGGAATTTAATCTGACGATTTTCCTGGCAATACAAACATTTTTTGCAAGTCAGATTCTTCCTAAGTCAACCGTATTGCGATATAATATCCATTTGGCAGTTTGAAATCTATCCCAATCAATTTGCCAAATTGCTAATCTTGCCGTATCTTTTTGGCGATTGCTATGAATTGGTTCCCATGCGATAGATTCCCAATCGTTGAGTTGTACTGAGTAATGCAAGATATTGGGGTTGTGAATGTCGCGATGATAAAGTAATTTCCCGAAATCTGGATGATGGAAATTATTGTTGATTAAATTGTGAATATAATTTGACATGATTTTCTGATTTATTTGCTCTTACTATTATAGATATTTTTAAGTAAAGCACAGGCGATCGATGGCTAATGACTAATTACCAATTACCCACGATCGAATGTACCTCATGTTACTGAGAAAAGTGATAGTCATACCATTGGGGGATAATAACTCATCCGATTGGGTGAGGCGGAGTCGAGAGTTTGTGGCTGTATTATTAAATGGTTATTTTCAGGGAATCTATCGATGAAGTTGAAAGCTCTGTTCACTGGTTTAGTTGGTCTGACAGTTTTAGGAAGCGGTTTGTTGGCAGTGGAATCTGCGATCGCCCAACCAGCCTCTGTTTTTTGGCCGCTGATTGACGACATTCGCCGCCAATTGCCGAAAGGCTTGAAAATGCGACTGCCTGCCTCTATCCCCGCTACTCCGATACAGCTTTATCCTTTCATTGAGTCCGATGGTAAAGTATTTAAAGTTAATATCGGAATTAAGCCAGACTGCGCTAAATCTGCTAATGCTTCGTCTTGCACTGTCGGAGTATTCGCTGTGGTTTCACCCGCTAATTCTAAAAATTGGCCTGGGCAAGATAAGGATATTTCGCCAGTTAATTTGAGTGGTGGAATTCGTGGCTACTATTTAGCAAAAGGTGGTGGCAGAACTATTTCTTGGGAACAGGAAGGACTCAGATATGCCGTAGCGGTATCGGCGAGTGCAGTGTCTCAACAGCAGTTGCTGGATCTTGTTAATTCGATGGTGAGTCAACCGGCGATCGCCAGTATTCAATAATCGCACAAATCTAAAATTCTGAATTGCTCAACAATCTGACTATTTTTTGGGCATCGTTCAATTCGCCGACTATTCGCCGCACGGGTTTCGGCCAGATTTTAATTAAAGTGGGAGTTGCTGAAATCTGATCTGCTTCTGCTTGTTCGGGATGTTTTAACACATCGATTACTTTCAAAGTGTAGGGGCGATCGAGACATTGCCCTAGGAATTGGTATAAAGTTTTGAGGGTGCGTTCGGTGCTGGGGTTGCTCCCGGAAACAAACAGCCGCAAAACGTACCCTTGGGTTGGTGGCGGTGGGGTGAGTCCTGTTGGTTTGGTTCGCGGGAACAGCGGAGATTGCCGAAAGTGGGAGGGAGGCGCGATCGCAGAATTGTGAGAGTCCGATCGCCCAACGTCGATCGGATATCGTACAACTAAGTCGTGATTTTCCCAAAGTTCGGGGAATTGTTCGTGATAAGTGGCGATCGCCATTGGTTCGCAGATTTCGTCGCTGCGGGCTTCCCAAACCAAGTCGCCCGTGCCAAAAATGGCATTTAGCAGCGTTTGATGTCGCAGCACCGGGGGGTATGCCTCGGCTGCCACCCGCAACTGTCGATCGGTGCGATCGCGCCAGCAGTCAACGGTTGCCGTGTAGCAAGGTATCAGAAAATGGGGCGGTTCCGACAAACCGAGTATCTGCTGTAGGGCTACGCACAACTGCAAGTGCCACTGAGTTTGCTTGCGGGAGTCTATAGAATAGATTAAGTCTCCCCCTGGTGTAAACAGTGCAATGCCTTTGAAAAATTCTGGCAAAATCGGGCGATCGACTTTCATTGAAGTACCAATAGACTTGCATTGCATAAATCTTTGATTGATAGATAAACCGCAGATGCAACGCAGATCAACGCAGATCATTTCAAGACTTGAGAGCGATTTTTGCAATCTTTTGTAATAACAGTTAACTATTAATTAATAACAGTTAACTGTTAACACTTAACACTCGACCTTTAGACTCGACCTCGGAGCATCTGGGCCATTTCGTTCGGGAACGGTGAGTTTTCTACAGCCAGTTCTTCAGTAATTCTACCTTCTTGATAAAGGCCGTAGAGCGACTTATTCATCGTCGTCATGCCTTCATAAGTATCTTTGATCATGATTTGATTGATTTCCTCATTCTGCCCCTTCAGAATGTATTCCTTAACCACGTCGGTATTGATCATAACGTCGTGGAAAGCAGCCCGCTTGCCGTCTGTGGTTTTGCACAGCAGTTGAGCAATAATCGCCACTAGGGATTCGGAAATTGAAACCCGTATGGCCTCCTGTTCTTCCGCCCCGAACATATCCAGAATCCGGTTCAGGGTTTTAACTGCACTGTTGGTGTGCAGGGTTCCTGCAACTAAGTGACCTGTCTGAGAGGCTTTGAGGGCGATTTCCACCGTTTCTCTGTCCCGAATTTCTCCTACTAGCAGCATATCCGGGTCTTGCCGCAGAGCGCCTTTGAGAGCGCTCATAAACTTGAGGGTGTGTCTGCCCACTTCCCGGTGCTTGATCAAGGATTTTTTGCTTTCGTGTACGAATTCTACCGGGTCTTCGATCGTGATGATGTTGTAGGCTTTATTTTTGTTGATGTAGTCGATCATGGCGGCCAAGGTGGTCGATTTGCCAGAACCTGTGGGGCCCGTCACCAAAATCAGCCCTTTGTGGTAGCCACATATTTTCTTAAAGACTTGCGGCAGGTTCAATTCCTCCATTGTCAATATTTTGGCAGGAATTAGCCGCAGCACCATCGCCGGGCCGGCCAAGGAGTCCATGCAACTGATCCGAATGCGGACGAAGCCGAAATCGAAAGCGCCGTCAAAGTCTAGGGTTTTTTGGAAAATTTCAATTTCTTCATCGCTCATGCACTCGCGCAGCCAGCCAAAAAACGTATCTAAATCCGACGGTGGATAGCCGATGTCGGCTATCTCGCCCCGGTTTCGGAAGCGCGGGAATTCGTTGACTCCGAGGTGAAGATCGGATACTCCTTCTTCTTTGGCTCGCATTACCAACTCTTTCAAAGTCGGAATTTTGCTGTTGCTGGAATTTTTAGGTGTGGCGAAGGATTGGGGCGCGGGTGCCGGTGGCTGTGTGGCGGCGGGTGGTGGGGGTGCTGGTGCTGGTGGCGGTGCTGGTGGCATTCCTGCTGCTCTGGGAATGCCTGGAGCTGGAGGGCGGGGCAGCCCGGGCGGTGGGGGAGCTCCGGGTACGGGCGGACGAGGAGCTGGCGGATGCTGTTGTGTCATATGCGCTACTTTGAATTTGGTGAGAAGGCTGACTCGAACAGTTGACACTCAAGGCGCGTAAACGCACTGAGATTCTTTAGAAGGAGATATCCACCGTTGGACATTGCTCGAACCGCTACTCGTAGAGCCGCTTAGTCGAACTCTACCGCAGCGCGACAGGGGGTGCCAATTCCCACTATTCTCTCCGCTATTTCTAGCATTGAGGCTACTTTGATTTGTTGTGAGTGATTCACTCGCCCCAGAGTCTTTACTTGCAAAGGCTAGAGGTAGGGTATCATTGGATACCAGTTTAACCATTTCGGTTAAACGTCTTTTAACTACAACGTCCAATTGCTAGGAGTTTCACCTTACTTTAGAGGTCAACGTGTGTGTGTCTATTTTAACACACTTCCCACATATAAAGCCGTCCTGTAAGGCTTGCCCTGAGCTTGCCGAAGGAACGGGGGTTGCACCCACAATTTCTGATGATTTGTGGAAGTTGGACAATGCCTGACGGTGTTACGCTGTACAACCCTGAACAAACAGGGCATATGCGAGAGCAATACTCTGACTATTAATAGAGAGAGCTCTCGTAGCCGTCCCTCAAAGCTCGAATCATAATGTTTCGAGCGCCGCCCCAATCTCGGTCATGTTCGTGACCGCAGTTGAGGCATTTAAATGTTTTTGAACCACCAAGCTTTGAATGCTTGTGTCCGCATTTGGTGCAAGTTTTGCTAGTGTAGGATTCGTTAACGTCAATAACAACAACACCCCGTTTTTTAGCTGATTGCTTGAGGTGGCATTCAAAACGATAATGCCCCCAAGTGAGCATCTGTCTAGCAGTCTTGGTGCGTAACTTGCGCTTGGATTTGACAACCATTTGCGATATTTCAAATGTAGGCAGCAAGATAACTTTGTATTGACTTGTCAGGTAATTAGCTACCTGCTTGTGGCACTCGTCAACCAAGTCGCGAATCCTGATTCTCAGCTTGCTTGCCGCCTCTAACATCCGGCGTTTCTGCCTTCTGCCAGCTTTTGACGCACATCCCATTAGTTTGTCAAGGTGAGAACACAATCTTTGAATGCGTCCAATGTCTGCCTTGCCAAACTCTTGAAATGAATCGCCGTCGTAGCCAGTTAAAAAGGTTCTCACACCAGGATCAAGTGCAATTACCTTGTCTAGTTCCTTCGTTCTTGCCTCCTCTCTTATTGGGATACAAGCGAACCATCGCTTTTTGTCTCTAACAAGTTGGGTTGCAAACTCGGTTTTTTGAATTGGTTCTGTAGCCCTGAAATTAAGTCCTTTAACCAACGATGGGAACCAAGTCTCGCCGTTGAAATTAACTTTGTGGAATTTGATTGATTGCGAGGGTTGACGACAGCTCCTAAAACTTGCTTCTCCTTTTACGGACTTGGCTTGTTTCCAAGCATCCCAAGCGTCAAAAATAGCGTTTTCTTTTGGGTGAGATGGTGTAGACTTGACCCAAGTAGGTAGGTCTAACCCTAACACATAGTCCCTCAAAGAATAAGCACTGGTTATTTTTTCGCCTGCTTTCAAGGTTGCAATAGCTTTGTTGTAACAGTAACGCGATGCTGATAGCCAAGACTTCCATTTTTGGTGCAGAACTAACTCAGGATAAACCCGAATCTTAAGTGTTTTGTTGGGCGACTTTTTCTCCTTCTTGTGCCTCGGATTCGACTTGTAACTCCTGCTTGATTTGGTTTTCAAGTCTTCTAATGGAGTAAAGTCGGCTTGAAAAGCTGTGGAGGATTGCGACGATATCTTGAACAAGTTCGGCGTGTGGAGAGAGACTGATTTGGTTGAGAACCACGATTTTGCAGTCAAATTGCTCACAGAGCCATTCGATAATGTCAAATCCGAATCTTGCAAGTCGGTCTTTGTGGGCAACCACAATAATTGCGATATCACCTCGCAGAACTCGTCCCAAAATATTGATGAGTCCTGTCCTCCTAAGATTGAGTCCTCCTCCCACTTCCTTAACGACCTCAGCGCCTGGGTAGAGCGTTGATAGTCGTTCAACTTGTCGATCGAGGTCTGCCTTTTGTGGTCTGGTAGAGACGCGAGCATAGACAACAGTGGCGCGTCCTCCGTCTGGTTCTGATTCCTTTTTGATGAACTTTTCGATGTCGTACCGTCTTTGACCTGACGGCGTTTTGACGGTGGCGATATTGCCGTTTGCTTCCCATCGTCTGAGGGTTCGCAGGCAAACTCCCAGAGTGTTAGCTGCTTCATTGGGTTTCACATATTTAGCCATAGGAAGACTTTCGCACTATATGTGCTTGTTGTCCAGCTTTTTCCAATGAATCAATTATTAGAGGCAAACCGATCGCCATCATGCGTTTCTTGCACAAAAGCTTAACTGTTCAGATCAGTTTATCTCAAGAGGGGGTCGCAGCAAGGAAATATTCTGCTGTTTGCACGCGGGCGATCGCTCTGGCTCTACAATCGAATATGGATTTTCGACATTTTTGAATATTTTTTTAAAGGGAAAGACTTTTTCTCAAAAAACAGTATAAATATATACTTTGCCGAACCATTCAGGACTTACACCTATGAATTCTGTCGATCGGGCTTTTAGTTCAGCCCTGGATTTGGCGAAGTCGATCCGCGCTCGGGAAATTTCGCCCCTAGAAATTGCCAATGTGTACTTGGAACGGATCGATCGATTAAACCATCAACTTGGTAGTTATTTTACAGTAACTGCCGATCGGGCGATCGAGCTGGCGACAGCGCAAACCGAACACCTAGCAGGCTTAAACAAGTCAGAGGAATTGCCGCCGTTTTTCGGAGTGCCGATCGCGATTAAAGACTTGACACCAGTTACCGGCATTCCGTGTACTTACGGAGTTCAGGCTTTGCACAGTAACATATCTCCCTACAACGAGTCAGTAGTCTGGCGGATCGAAGCAGCCGGATTTAACATTCTGGGCAAAACAGCAACCTCTCAAATAGGCTCATTGCCTTACAGCGAACCCCCAGGTTTCCGGCCCGCGCGCAATCCCTGGAATTTAGACTACACGCCCGGAGGTTCCAGCGGCGGCTCAGCGGCGGCCGTAGCGGCGGGTTTATGCGCGATCGCCCAAGGTTCAGACGGCGGCGGTTCGATCCGAGGCCCAGCTTCCGCCTGCGGTTTAGTGGGCATAAAACCCTCGCGCGGACGAGTTTCCTGGGCACCAGTCGGAGATTACCTGAGCGGAATTTCTGCCAACGGCCCTCTCGCCCGCACCGTCGCTGACGCCGCCGCCCTGTTGGATGTGATGTCAGGCTACACCACAGGCGATCCGTACTGGCTACCAGACCCAAATCCCACGTTTTTAGAGGCTTCCGGCGAAAAGTTGGGCAAACTGCGAATTGCTTTTTCTACCAGTATTGCTCCCGTGGGTGAGGCAGCGCCTGTGTGTCAGCAAGCCGTACTCGAAACCGTAAAATTACTGACAGATTTGGGTCACGATGTCGAACCGGGATGCCCGGATTTTACAGGTTTAATCGAACCGTTTACAGTAATTTGGCAGTCTGGGGCGGCAGCAAGCGGCATTCCAGGCAAGGTTTTGGAACCGATGAATCGCTGGTTGTTGGAAAAGACTGTTGCGGCTGGGGAATATTTGCGGGCGGTGAATCAAATGCAGGTGATTTCACGGCGGATTGTGGGATTCTTTGAGAATTTTGATGTGTTAGTTTTGCCGACTTATATGCACTCGCCAATTGGCATCGGGGAGTGGGCCCATTTGAGTTGTGAGGAAACTTTGCAGCGGATTATTAATTGGGTTGCTCCTTGTCCGCCATTTAATGCGAGTGGTTTACCTGCGATCGCACTTCCGGCCATCTTAGATGATAACGGTTTGCCGGTGGGAATTCAAATTATCGGGCGGCCGGCGGCGGAAGCAACTTTAATTGCATTAGCGGCGCAGATAGAAGCGGCGAAACCTTTCCCGGTTTTAGATTTTAAATAGGTTTGTAGATGCAGATAGACGGCGAATAGAATTCGCGCCTATACGAACAAAACCTGCCTCCGCAGGTTGAAGAGAATAAGGTAATTTTAATTTCCCCGTTTTCAACCCGCGCAGGCGCGTGAGTGTCTGTATAGACGCGAATCCTATTCGCCCGGTTGTCTGTATAGACACCAATCATATTCGCCGGGTTTTCTTCAACCCACGGAGGCGCGTGAGTGTCTGTATAGACACGAATTATATTCGCCGGGTTTTTTTCAACCCGCGGAGGCGCGTGAGTGTCTGTATAGACGCGAATTATATTCGCCCGGTTTTCTTCTCTAATCCTTCTCTAATTTAAGGGAATTGCTATCACAAACTCCGCACCTTTTCCCGGTTCCGAAATACACTCGATCGCACCGCCGTGTTTTTCGACTACAATTTGATAGCTAATCGACAATCCCAATCCCGTACCTTTCCCCTCCGGCTTAGTGGTAAAAAACGGATCGAACAATTTACACCGCGTTGCTTCAGGCATCCCCCGCCCATTATCCTTAATCCGAATCACCGCAAAACTCTCACTTTTCCCCCCTCTTACTTCTTCCTTATTCTCTCTTCCTTCTTCCTTATTCCCTCTTCCTTCTTCCTTCTTCCTTCTTCCTTCTTCCTTCTTCCTTATTCCTTCTTCCTTCACATCCTTGACTTCGGTGCAAACTGTGATAATATTAGGATGCTTATCAATGTCAGCGTAAGTACGTGAAGCATTCGACTCATCCAAAGCATCGATCGCATTTGAGAGCAAATTCATAAACACCTGATTGAGTTGTCCGCTGTAGCACTCAACCGCAGGTAAGTCGCCGTATTCCTTAATCACTTGAATTGACGGACGTTCCGCATTAGCTTTCAAGCGGTGCTGTAAAATCATCAACGTACTCTCGATACCTGCATGAATGTCGGCCGGTTTTTTTTCATTACCGTCAACGCGCGAGAAGTTGCGTAATGATTGCATGATATCACGAATGCGATCGGTTCCTAACTGCATAGAACCCAGCATTTTAGGCAAATCTTCCATCAGATAATCGAGTTCCATATCTTCTGCTGCTTCTGCAATTTCCTGTACCGGCTGTGGGTAGTGCTGCTGGTAAAGATTGACAATGCAAATCAAATCTCGTACATAATCATTAGCGTGGTGGAGATTGCCGGAAATAAAGCCAACGGGGTTATTGACTTCGTGAGCAACTCCTGCTACCAACTGCCCCAAACTTGAGATTTTTTCCGTTTGCACCAGTTGAGCTTGGGTTTGCTGCAACTTGTGCAAAGATTGTTCTAGTTGCTGCGACTTTTGTTGTGCTTTTGCGTAGAGTTTAGCATTTTCTAGGGCGATCGCAACTTGAGAAGTCAAAACTTTTAAAACTTGCAATCTTTCGGGAGAAAAAGCACCCACTGCTAAGTTATTTTCCAGGTACAGAATGCCTGTGAGTTGGCCCTGATAGATGACTGGATTGCAAAGAATTGACTTTGGCTGACTGCTGACAATATATGGATCTTCGGTAAACAAGCCGTCTGACGCTGCATTGTTTAAAACCAAGTCTTTTTGAGTTCGAGCAACATAGTTAACAATAGAAACTGGCAAATCTTGACTAATTTCAACGGGAAGGGATTGCAAGACAACGGCTTGATTTTGCTCTGACGTACAAGCTGCTTGGATCAAAAGACTATCATCTTTGTAGAGCATCAGCACAGCTTTTTGAGCGGCGGCATTTTCTAACAAAATCTCGATCAAACTGGCGAGCAATTTATCCAGGACAATTTCGCTGGTAATTGCTTGAGATGCTTTGACGAAGGTGCCGATATCTAAGGATTTACTGAAATCGCTGCTGGTGGTTGTTGTCGTGGCGGTGACAGTTAAATCGCGGGTTTTAGTTTCTCGGTTGAGGGTTTGGGCGACTAATTGGGGATATCGGGCTTCTAAATCTTTGACTTTGGCGATCGCTCCCCAGTGGATGTAACCGTAGTATGATTCTGTGAGATATACTTGAGCCTCTTTTGCTCCTTGAATGGCTTTGTCATAATAATCTGCGGCTTCCCAATTTTTACCGAAAACTCGTGCTTTTTCGGCTTCTACCAAGTCGTATTTGTGCTGATAGTTCATGGGGGCGTGGTGCGCCCATTTGTGCATTTTTTCCTGATTTGCTGCTACTTGCATCAAGTGTTTTTCTTGTGCTGCACAGTCAGCAGTTGGATAGACAGCGAGGAGTGCCAGGGAATAGTAAAAATTGTGTGTACCGACGATTGTAAAGCCAATTACTGCTTGTGCATATCCGGCAGCTAAAGATGCGTTGTCAACTGCTTTTTTGGGTTCTTTAAAGAAGTAATTACTCACCATGTTGGCACAATAAAAGTTAAAAATTCCCATTGTATTGTTGGTGCTTTGCAGTCGAGGCAATATTTCTTTTTCATTAAGGTTTTCATCTGCAATATGAAATTTATTTGCAGATTTATTTTGTAATTTTAAAAGAAGTTGTCCCCATATTTCAATTAAGTCTTTCGCAAGCTCTTGTTTTAGTTGCTGTGCCAAAGTGAAGTATTGCAATTGCTTTTCTTCTACAGTATTTAGCGGCTCTCCGATAAAGAATAAACCTATCAAACAGTTGTAGCTAGCGTAAACGCTGTATTGTATATCTCCTGTTTCTAAGCCACTTTGCATGGCATCTATTAAAGGTAAAATTGTCTTTCTGGCATGGTCTTTCCAGTGCCGTATTAAAGCGTTGAATGTGTTATTAACGTTGCATTTAAGTTGTTTAGCATTGAATTGATCTAATAGCTTCAAAGCTAACTGTCCAGAATGATATCCAGCCTCTATCTCTCCCAATGCCGCAGTCAGCAGCACGCCATACCAACTATAGGCGATCGCCCCAAGTGCTGAACTACCACGGGCGGTAGAAAAATTGACCATCGTGAAGATAAGTTGTGGCAATAGTTCTGATTTTGCGATAATAACAGGAGAAACCAGCATCGCAAGTATCCGCATGATAGCCAACTGATAGCCATCAGTTATGACAGGAATTTGGTTGAGTTCATCAAGTGAAGGTAACTTAATTCCAGTCAGACCCTCTGGGGGGATTTCAGATAGGGACAGTCCCAATATTCCCAAAGCTTGCAAACCAGTATCTATGGCTTGTAAAAGCTGCTTTTGAGAATGATAAGACTGGATTTGCAGTTCGTAGCCTTTAATTTGGTCGAGCAGGTTTGTAGCTTGTTCCAACACGATATCTGCTAATTCTTGCGATCGCCCAAAGTTAGTATTCAGATACTCGGCTTCGGCTGCTTCTACGTGCAGATTCAGCGTCAAGTCATAATCAGTATCCCAACTTGAGCTTATAGCGACGGGGGACTGGGAGGAGTTAATGAGTTCCAAACTGACATTCAAATACCTGACCGCAGCTTCGTAAGCATTGGATGCTTTAGCTTTTTTCCCGGCGATCAGATTCAGTTTTGCCAATTCATCTTTTTCGGTTTTTTTTGTGAGAAATTCAACCCCAATATTCAGTTGGTTGACAATATCAAACACATTATCGTCAATGTCAGCGACGGGAGTATTTTCTAGCAGCAATTGACCGATTTTTAGGTGCGTTGCTTGCTTTTGGGCGTCTGGAATCAGAGAATAAGCTGCTTGCTGCACTCTGTCGTGCAGGAATTTGTACGCAATCTTGGATTGCTCGTAGGGGCTGTGCCCCCGTGCCCGCCCCAGCAAATTATCCAGTCCCCAGCCTCCAACCAGGGGAATTTTGTAAGCATTACTCAACGGGAGAACCAATCCAGTTTGCAGCGCCGCCCAGAGTTCGCTAGCTGCTTGCGCCTGGGATTGTTCGTTGACAATTTCGCCAATACAAGCCGCCAATTTTAAGACTCGCTGCGTAGTTTCCGGAAGTTTTTCGATGCGGCTGGCTACCAATTCCACGACACTTTTGTCGGTAATGCCGATCGCCTGAATCTGCGCTAAATCCCACTGCCAACTACCGCTGCTCAACTCAAAGTGTAACAGATTTTCTTGATACAGCGCTTGCAAAAGCTGCGTGATGAAGAAAGGATTACCGCCCGTTTTGTGGAAAATCAACTCAGCCAGCAATCTCACCTTGTCGTTAGCCGTGATAGTATCGGCAATTAATTCGCAAACATTGCCGAAATCCAGCGGTTGCAATACAATATTATTGACTGGAGTACCAGTTTTGGCAATTTGCTCGATCGCCTGTACGAGCGGATGAGTCGGATGAACTTCATTATCCCGATAAGCACCAATCAACAGCAGGTATTTACTTTCCGAATTGCCAAGCAACAACTGCATTAAATTCAGCGAAGCCGAATCAGCCCACTGCAAATCATCTAAAAAGATAACCAGCGGATGTTCTGCGCGAGTAAAGACGCCGATAAACTCTTGAAAGACTCGATTAAACCGATTTTGAGATTCCGCAGCCCCCAGTTGTGGCACTTCCGGCTGTTTCCCAATAATTAGCTCAATCTCGGGAATTACATCAACAATCACAGCACCGTTTGTACCCAAAGCCGCCGCTAACTTTTCTCGCCAAGCTTGCAAATTTTCGCTGCTTTCAGTCAGCAACTGCCCGATTAAGGACCCGAAAGCTTGAATCAAAGCTGCATAGGGAATGTTGCGCTTAAATTGGTCAAATTTGCCGTTAATAAAATAGCCGCGCTGTCGCACAATTGGCTTGTGAACTTCATTGACAATGGCGGTTTTACCAATCCCAGAATAACCGGAAACTAGGACTATTTCGCTGCGCCCTGGGAGTAAATCCCTATCACCTGTAGGGACACGGCACTGCCGTGTCCCTACCCTTTCAAAAGCAGCAAGTAAACTATCGACTTCAAGTTCTCGCCCGTAGAGTTTTTGAGGGATTGACAATTGTCCCGATCGATCCAACTGTCCGGGTACAAAATAAGCAACTTCCCCAGTTGTCTGCCAAGAATTCAAACAGTTTTCTAAATCTGCCTTAATCCCCTCTGCTGTTTGATATCTATCTTCGGCATTTTTTCCCAAAAGCTTCATCACAATATCCGAAACAACTTGCGGAACCAGATCGCTATTTTCTAAATTCCTCCTGCATTCAGAAGGTGGCGCGGGATGTTTGGCAATATGACAGTGTACCAGTTCCAAAATATCGTTGCTTTTAAACGGCAATTTGCCTGTCAGCATTTCGTAAAATGTGACACCTAGGGAATAGAAATCGCTGCGATAATCTAAGGTGCGGTTCATTCTCCCAGTTTGTTCGGGAGACATATAGGCGACTGTACCTTCAACTAAGTTAGCGCTGTTAATTTGGGGAGTTTCTTTGCTCAGCCGGGAAGCGATGCTGAAGTCGGTGATTTTAACTATTCCTGTTTCCAGGTTGATGATAATGTTGGAGGGTTTGATGTCTTTGTGAATGATGCCGTTTTGATGCAGCGAGTTGAGTGCTGATGCTAGCTGAATGCCAATGTTTAAAAATGCTGTTAAGTCAAGCTTTTTTGAGATGATTTGACCCAGGGAGTTGCCTCCAAAATCTTCTGAAATCAGGGCGAGACGGTTTTGATACGTTTCGAGGCTGTAATATGTGACGATGCTGTCTGCGTGTAAATGCTGAGTAATTTTATATTCGTTTTTTAAGCGGGTAATTTGTTCGAGGGTGGGAAATTCTGCCTTGAGGATTTTGATGATGACTGGTTGTTCGTCTGACTGTCTAATTCCCCGGTAAACGCTGGTATTGAACCCGTCGGAGATTGAGGTGGTGATTTTGTAGCCTGGAAGTGTCAGTGTATTCATTGAAATCCTCCTGATAGCTGAGGTAAATTGATTTTTTTCAAGACTGACGGAAACGATATAATGCCAGAGGACGATCGCACTGCACTCGAAAAATGATCATTCTGATGCAAAGGTCAGGGATATCGCAGGGTTTTATTTACTATCGTAGTAAACACAAAATATGATGTCAACCGCAATTTCGCGTAGTGCATTAAGCTAAATGGCCATGTTTGATTGGCAATTATACTTAATAGGATCGCGACGATCGACATTTAAACATACCGAGAGGTTTTGTCGATCGCATTCCCAGACAATTTATCAACACTTGAACAGAATTTCTCTGTATCTGGGACAATTTTAAGAATATAGTAATATCCCTCTAGTTGAACCAGGTAAAAATGAGCATCCGACCAAATTTAAGATGGTTTTCCTCAGTCGCGAGTGTTTGTGGCGCGATCGCGATCGGCACTTTCGGCGCTATGATATCCCCTGCAAAAGCTACAGAAACAGTTGTTGTCCGCAAAGGCCCTTTAGAATCCTCAATCTCGGTGGCGGATTTGCGCGAGCTCGCAAAAACCGGAAAAGTCCCGCCCAGACTGCAAGCATACGCCAATCTGCTGTCTGACGCACAGCGCAGTCAAATTTTGGGAGCACTTCAAGCGAAAATCCCTCTCAATGTAGTTGGTTTGAGCAACTTGCTAAATACGCGCATCGGGACTGCGATTTTGACGGATTTGACTACAGTCATTCCCAGGCGCGACGGTGCGGGTGTCGAAGCGCTGCGAGCGGCTTTGGTGCTGGGGGCGAATGCGCCGGAAGGCTTATCGGTATTGAGTTTCATTGAATCTTATCCGAGTGCGCGGGTAGTCGTGGATCTCGATCGAGCTTTCGCAGTTTTAAGCAATTTAAACTCGGGTTTTTGGCAAACTCAGAGGTTTATGGCCGCGATCGCACCTCAATTAACAGCCACTAAACCCGCCTTTAACCCGCCTTTCGACCCGACCCAACCCGGCCCGAATTCGGTTCGGGTACTAAAGCTAGATTTGAACGATAGCGCCCGCAATCGGCGTATTCCTGTTGATGTCTATTGGTCGAGAGCAGCGACGGCGGACAAACCGACGATCGTGTTTTCTCACGGTTTGGGTTCGGTGCGGACGGATTTGCGTTATTTAGCCGAGCATTTGGCGTCCTACGGCTACGTGGTAGCTGCTGTAGAACATCCGGGAAGCAACGAAACAAATACCAAGGCTGCGATCGCGGGTAAGTCTCAGTTGCTCGCTTCTGGAGAGTTTTTAGACCGTCCTAAAGATATCAGTTTTGTGCTCGACGAACTGGCAAAATTGAACCAAACTGATGATAACTTGCAGGGGAAAATTGCGATCGAGCGATCGATGATCGTGGGCTATTCCTTCGGCGGCGCCACAGCCTTGTCCGTAGCCGGTGCCGAACTGCAATTGACCGGGCTCAAACAGCGCTGTCAGGGGGATTTAATCGGGTTTAGCTTGGGCGAAGGCATTCAGTGCGCGGCGGCCCGATTGCCCGCAGAACGGTATCAATTGCGGGATGTGAGGATAAAAAGGGCGATCGTTATGAATCCCACTACATCATTACTATTTGGAGAAACGGGTTTAAGTGCCATTCAAATCCCTACATTAATAGTAGCATCTTCAGCCGACAAAACCACACCCGCCTTAGTCGAACAAATTGCCGGATTCCAAAAGATTACCGCCCCCAAATGGCTAGTCGGCTTTGTAGGAGGAACCCACTTAAGCGTCAAAGATCCGAGTACAACCTTAGACCAAGCTAGCAGACCGAGTACAGTAATTTCTGGCGATGAAGTTGTCGGCGAGCAAGCTGTGAGCATACGCAATTATATTAAAGCGATAAGTCTGGCCACTGCCGCTCAACTAACGGCAGAAGCTGACAAATATGCTATTTTTCTAACGCCCGAATACGCGCAGTTTGCTTCTACCAATGCAATTCCAGTGCGCCTGGTAACAGAAATTTCCCCTGAGACTAATGCAGTCGTGCAAAATTTTATTCAAGGGAATAAGTAGTGAGTTGACAGTTGACAGTTGACAGTTGACAGTTGACAGTAGTTATTAGTGCGAACTTAGGAATGAGAATTAAATAATTTACACATATTTGTGGGATGGGCGTCCCGCCCGTTCTTTCTGGACGGGCGGGACGCCCATCCCACAATAACAATGAAAATTGTAAGTTATTTAATTTGCGATCCTTAAGAACTCGCGAACGTTATTAGTCAGCAGCCATTAGTCATAAATACTTCGGACAGTTTGATTGTCCACGCATAGGCGAGAAACCCGGTTTCTACGAGTTTTCCCATTTAGTAACGAGAAAGTTACGAAGAAACCGGGTTTCTGAGGTGTCACGAGTCCGTACATTTGAACTTAGATTGTGAGTTGGTAGTCAGCCTTGTCGAATAATATTGCGAATTAGCAGTCTTGTCTTTTTCATGCTGCGTCCGCTTATGCCTGGGATTTCTTTTCTTTAGCGCTGATATTTTTGGTTCGCGCCAGGGCAAAATATAAACAAGGACTTTTACAAACTTAACTCTGAAACTGCCATGCCTAAAAAAAATATTATCCCGATAGTGCTGCTGTTTGTAGCGCTGTTTACCCTTTACGGTGACAGTTTAACTTTTCTCCCCAAACCTGTAAGAGATACCAGCTTAGCAAGTAGAAAGTTCTTCGTCAGTTTGTGGCCGTCATGGGTGAAGCCAAAAGAGGTAAACAAGGAAAGGGATAAGGAGATTGAGGACTTGCAAAAAAACCCTAGTCGATAGTTTTGACAGTTGACGGTTGACGGTTGACAGTTGACGGTTGACAGTTGACAGTTTGCTTAGAGAAGGGTTGACAGTTGACAGAAATCCGATGGAAGTTGGAAGACAAAGAAAGAACCAATTGACCGATTTTTGTCTGTTCAGTGGTGTTGGGTTTATTTCTGCTGCTTGTCAGGTGCGTCGCTGTGAGATTCTCTGTCTTATTTAGGGATTTTTCGTGGCGACACACCCTAGGACTACTTTTGACAATTACTATTAGATTAGCGATTTTAGATCTTAGATAAAACGAAAAATCTAAAATCTAAAATCTAAAATCCAAAATCGATTATGCTTGCTTTTTCAACCAGCTAAACATAGCGCGCAAATCTTTACCAACTTCTTCAATCGGATGTTCTGCTTCCTGACGGCGCATCGAAGTAAAGCCCGGTTTGCCGGCTTGGTTTTCCAGAACGAATTCGCGCGCAAATTGGCCGGATTGAATTTCGCTAAGAATTTTACGCATTTCGGCGCGGGTGTCATCGGTGACGATGCGGGGGCCGCGAGTTAAGTCGCCGTATTCTGCGGTATTGGAGATGCTGTCGCGCATTTTGGCGAGGCCTCCTTCTACTACTAAGTCAACGATAAGTTTAACTTCGTGCAAACATTCAAAATAAGCTAATTCTGGTTGATATCCAGCGTTAACTAAGGTTTCAAATCCAGCTTTAATTAAGGCGCTCAAACCGCCGCACAAAACTACTTGTTCGCCAAAAAGGTCGGTTTCTGTTTCTTCGCGGAAAGTGGTTTCGAGGATGCCGGCTCTGGTGCCGCCGATACCTTTAGCATAGGCCATTGCCCGATCGCGCGCTTGGCCCGAAGCATCCTGATATACTGCAAACAAACTCGGAACACCTTCGCCTTGTTCGTAAGTCCGGCGCACCAAGTGTCCGGGGCCTTTGGGGGCTACCATTACTACGTCTACGTCGGCTGGGGGGACAACTTGGCCGAAGTGAATGTTAAAACCGTGAGCAAATGCTAAAACATTTCCTGCTGAAAGGTTAGGTTCGATTTGTTCTTTGTAAATAGTTTTTTGAACTTCATCGGGTAATAAAATCATGATGAAGTCAGCGGCGGCGGCTGCTTTGTCTACCGGGTGAACAGTTAAACCTGCATCGGTTGCTTTGGCGGCAGATTTGCTACCGGGATACAAACCGACAATGACATTCATGCCGCTGTCTTTGAGGTTGAGGGCGTGGGCGTGTCCTTGGGAACCGTAGCCGATGATAGCAACCGTTTTGTTGGCTAAGAGGTCTAGGTTGGCGTCTTCGTTGTAATACATACGGGCCATGGTGCTTGTCTCCTGAGATGCAAATGGGTGAGTGACTGCAAAACTCTCATTTTATCAAAGTGGGGTGCTTTTTTTGCGGAATTTTACTAATTAAGATTTGGGCGGGGGAATTTATAGGGCGATTCCCTACGGGATAGCTGCGCCGCGCGTGCTGAATTTAGCAGGTTTTGCTCGAAGTCAAATATAATTGTCAGTAGCGTGCTGTGCTGTTGAAAAAACGCAACTAACTAACTTTTTTAATATGGAAATAAAGGCAATACATCATGTGGCGATTATTTGCTCGGATTACGAAAAGTCAAAGAAATTTTATGTAGAAGTCTTGGGATGTTCCACAATCAAAGAAACTTTCCGAAGCGAGAGGAATTCTTACAAACTAGATTTGCAAGTCGGAAACGGCAGCGCAATGATTGAACTGTTTTCATTTCCCCATCCTCCCAAAAGAGTTAACAATCCTGAAGCTTGCGGTTTGAGACATTTAGCTTTTGCAGTCGAGGATATAGAAGCATCGGTTGCTTACTTGAAATCGCAACAAGTGGAAGTAGAAGAAATTCGCCTTGACGAAATTACCGAAAAACGGTTTACCTTTTTTAGAGATCCAGACAACTTACCGTTAGAAATCTATGAAATTTAGTTAACAGGACTTACAGCATATTCGGGTTTGGTACGGACACGGAATTGCCCAAGGAGTGTCAACTTAACGTCAAACCCTGAGTCCGGCAGTCCGGCAGGGGTTAAAACCCTAGTGGGCTTTCGGCTTAAGTTGACACTAATGGGATCTTGGAGTGTCCCTACGGAGGATATAGCTGGCCGGAAAGCCTGTTATTGATGATTTGACAGTGCCATGAAAGTAATCTAAAATCATCTGATTTTTATTCGATCTAATTCTGCTGCTAAATTTTCCACTAAATTATTTACTAACTGTAACTGGTACTGTTGAACATTCATATTTAGCGGCTCTTTGCTGTCTTGAAAACAGATAACTTTGGCGGCGATTTCCTTGTAGTGTTGCAGCATTAAAAAAGTATCGATACTGAAACCAATTAGATAGTTTTTAGCAGCTTCGTTGCAAATTTCTGTTACTTGATTTAGATAAGCTTCTGACGATTCAGGTGGCTTTTCATAGCCTGTTCTTTTCTTCAAAATATAGCTAGCACCGCCGACTACTGCTGCTCCCATTGGGCCGCCCAACAGCCAACCTAAGCCGGTGGCGATCGCGACTGGAGTCACTTCGCCCTCGATCGACCTTTTAGCAGCGGCGGTTGGCGGTTCTGGTAACGCGATTTGCGGGGAGGGCGGAAACGAGATCAAAAGGGCGATCGGCTGTTCTCGATCGAAGAACTCGCAAGCTTTATTTACCCATTCTGCAATGGTTTCCCGCTGGTTCAGTACATCTTGCTCAAATTTTGTCTTCCACGCATCAAAACTTCCTTGCTGAAGCGACAGCGCCATTTCCGATTGATAGCGCCGCAAAAGTGTGGGCTGGTAAAGCCAAATCTCGAAATCGGAAACGCTGGCTTGAAAGCCTTGTGAAATCAGTTTTTCAGCTTTTTGTTTAATTTCAATTCGGTCTTTTTGCTTTTGTTGAGCGGCTGTTATTTCGGTGGCGACAGTTTCAGATTTCGCTCGCAGAGATTGACAAATCTTAGTAGCTATGGCTTCAATTCTCGGCAACTTAACTGCTAGTTGTTCCTGTTGACTTGCGACTATACTTTGCAACGCCGATTCAAACATGGCAATTCCGGTAGTTTGTGCAGCCGCCACATCTCCTTTTAGCCTCGCCCGCAAAGCCGGCAAAGCATCGACGCGGTAGATATTGCTGATATTGTTCGGCAAGTTGGAGCGAAAACTTTCGGCAACAAACAACAATCGATTGTATACTTGTTTTTGGTCTTCTGGTTCGAGTAGATTGAGAAAATTGGCAACAAAGACGACTGTGTTAATTTGGCGATCGCTCAACCAGTCTCTCAAGTGCTCCCGTTCGCCCAGAGTCATCAATTTGCGAGCGTCCAAAACCTGGACAACTAAATCAGCGGTCAGCAATTTATCCCGAACTAAGTTATCCTGTTCTTGGCGATCGTTAGTTCCGGGCAAATCCAGCAATTCCACACCCGTTTTCAGGAATGGGTGGGGACAATACACATTCACGGCTGCGACATCATCCCGCATCTGTCGGTTATCGTCGAGGATGGCGTAGCGTTTTAACACGTCAGTCCCCGCTTCGCTGACTTCTGTGCCGTCTTTGAGGGTGATTTTTGCGTGCAATTCGTCGCCGTAGTTGACATAAATGGCAGCACCTGTAGTGGGCACAAGGTCGATCGGCAAAGCGCGATTTCCAAGCATTGCATTCAGCAAAGTTGACTTACCGTAATTAAACGGCCCGAAGACAGCGATTTGAAAAGTTGGTTTGGCGAGATAGTCGCAAATAGAAGTTGTATCTCGGTAAAGTTGGGAGTTTTTATCTAGTTCGAGAATGCCCAGTGCTGATTTGAGATAGTTAGTTAGATTTTGATAAGTTTCGGGTTGTTGCATATTTAAAATTATCTCATTGTTTGATTATAAAAGGTTCGATCGTGCGGACTTCAGTCCTCTTCCAAATCCGAGGTACGTAGTTGCGCTTCAGCGCTCTTAGTTATATATGTAAGAGCGCTAAAGCGCAACAACATACCTTAGCCTCCAACTTTTCCAAATCCTAGGTACG
>NZ_JAEQCB010000087.1:29327-36736 GCF_020738785.1 Microcoleus sp. PH2017_05_CCC_O_A
CGCTCTTAGTTATATATGTAAGAGCGCTAAAGCGCAACAACATACCTTAGCCTCCAACTTTTCCAAATCCTAGGTACGTAGTTGCGCTTCAGCGCTCTTTGTTATATATGTAAGAGCGCTGAAGCGCAACTACGTACCTTAGAGCTTCATTTAGCGGATGCTAAGAAACCTTGATATACTGATTCTATACTCTGCGCCTGAGCAGAAACATCAGCCTCCAACTTTTCCAACCGCTGCGATTCAGCCTGAGAATTAATCTCCCGAGATTGCTTTTGTTCCAACAAATTATCCAACTCAGCTTTCCGAGACTTAATATCATCATTCATGCGATCGCCCACTTCGCGCCCGTAAACATCAAAACACTCTTTCACAGCATCGTGAATCGGCTGCCACTGCTCCTGAGCCACCTGCGGCAGATATTTTACCAACTCTTTTTTAGCTGCTTTCACTAACTGTTTGTGAGCTCCGTCTGCTTGCAAAACCCCAACACCCATCCCCAGCAAAGCCAAGTACAGTGGCCCCAAAACAATCCCCGTAAAACTCGCAAAAATCGTACTGACGCCCAATACAGTAATTAAATTGAGCAGGATATTTTTCCAGTCGAAACCAGCTCCTGCCATTGCTACACCCGCCAGGTTTCCTGTTGTTAATGAAAACAATCCCATCGCCCATTTTGCCCAAGCTGGCGAGTTATCTTCGTTTGAGTTGCTGACTGCTGCGGGGATTTTTTGCCCGGTCAGTTTTTCGGTAATTTTTTCAGTCACTTTTGTGTAAGATGCTCCGTAATTGGCTGCACTTTGCGACAACTGCGAAAATGCTGAATTCATCTCTTGTTCAGCCGTGAGAGTCCAAGCTGCTAGTTTGTCGTTGATGTACTGCTCGAATGCTCGTCTGAGCGATGCTTCAAAGGCTTCTCGCTTATCTTGGCTGAAGAAATCCAGAAATCTCAGCTCGGGTTGATACCGCAAAAAGTCGGTTTCAAAGGTATTTTCTAAATTGAGAACGTAGGTGCGGAAAGAATCTGCGATCGCCCGCGATTTACTATCTCTAACTCGGATAATTTCTTGTTGAAATTCATCGCGAATCTGACTCAGTTTATTAAACTCCGGCTCAACAGAATTAATCTTGTCCTTCAACTCATTGACATCCCGTTCGAGCAATGGTAAACGGCGCCCGACAGCTTCGCGGACGCGAGCAGAAATTTGACGCGCCAAAGTCCTCGCCGGACGCAATTCCGAAATCGCTCTTTCCTGCGTCAAAAACGTATTCAATGACGCCATAAACTCCGGAAAACCAGTTCCTGCTAAATTTGCATCCGGGTTTTTTACCCGCAATCTGAGCGCCTTAATTGAGGTAATTGGAAACACCCGCTCGTCGTAAATGTCGTGTCCTTCTGTTAAACAATATTCAGCCAAATTAGCTTTGAAAACCCGCCCCAGTTTGTGTTCTGCTTCTGCCATTTCTTCAGGATCGTCCGGATCGATCAAACTTTCCCGCACTTGATCCCAAGCATTGATCAGAAAGAAAATGCTTAATCCACGACCTTTGATATAATTTTCTAGATAACGTCTTTCACCCATTGTACAAGGCTGAGTTGCCCTGAGTACAAACAAAATTGCGTGACAGTTGTTGATGTAACCGAGAGATAATTCGTTGCGCGATTCTGTATCGTTGAGTCCGGGACTGTCTACTATTTCTATGCCTTTTTCTAGCAAAGGTAAGGGATATTCTACTACGGCGCAGTCGATATCTGGAAATGCTGGTTTCTGTTCTGATTCTAAGCGTTTTGCTTCAGCGGGGTCGATTGTGTAGTCTTGTTTGAAACTTTTAAAATCGAGTTGTTTGGGGCTTTTGCCGTCGTTGAAATAAACGGTGACATTTTTTTCGGGGCCGTAGCGCAAAATTGTCAGCAAAGCAGTACAGGGATTGACATCGCTGGGAAGCAAGTTTTCGCCGATTAAGGCATTTAGAAAAGTGCTTTTGCCGCGTTTCATGTCGCCTAATACGAGGAGCCGAAATACTCCTTGGCGCAAGTTTTTGCTGGCGAGATTGATGTCGGCGCTGTCTGTTTCTAAACCGAGTTTTCCTGATGCTTCGATTCCGGCTAATTCCGATCGCTCTATGGATGTGACGATGTTGCTCAGGCGATCGGCAATTTCTCGGCGCACGGCGGATACTCGCTCTAAATCGTTGAGAAAGCTGCTAGTTTCTACTTTGAGGTTCATGGTTGTTTTCTGATTGTTTACTGCTGGATATTTCAAAACCAAGCTATTTCATGATGGTGTTCGTGCAAAAGTTATTTGATTCGCTATTCCTCGCGAACAATGTGCAGTACAGACCTGAAATGACTACAATAGCCTGTTAGTTAATTCTTGGGATTCTTATCTTGAAAAAGTATTTTGTAACCAATGAAAGCAATTGCTCCCACCATCACCGCAGTTCCTAGCCAAGATGCTACACGCAGGGCAACCAGCGCTACAATTGCCAGACCTGTAAATTGACTGATTGCTATGATTTTTCGGCGCCATAGTTGCAGTTTGCTTTGAGTATTGTTATCTGGTTCTTCGTACTTTCTCGTTATATTCTCTGGTACCGATCGTTCGATTTCCGATTCTAGTTCGCGGAGTCGAAGTTCTTGTTCTCGCTTCCGAAGTTGTTGTTCTTTGTGTCGGAGTTCTCTGGCTTTTTCATCGGGATCGTTCATAGGTTTGACCTTTTTTTATGTGGAAATATGTGTTGTTTATTGTCAATATTGCACAGCCATAAGTTCTCTACGACTGTAACTCACATTGTCAGCGGTGTCGAGAAATGTTAAGAAATATCAAAAAGGGCGATCGCCTTTTTCGACCGATCGCCCAAATGCAGTGCTGCGAAATCAATATCCTTCCGGGCCGATGGTAGTGCGATCGCACTCCGCGTCGGACAAATCCACTAAGCGCGCTCGAAATAAGTTGCAGCCAGCTAATTGAGCTTTGGTTAACTTTGCTTTCTCCAAATTAGCTCTGCTCAAATCAGCATATCTCAAATCGGCATTGCTCAAATCTGCATTGTACAAATCCGCACCTTGTAAATTGGCTTTATGCAAATTTGCTCCTTGCAAATTGGCGTGGCGCAAATTTGCTCTAGATAAATTAGCTCCTGATAAATTAGCTTCAGACAAATTTGCCTGATAAAGTTGAATGTCGCCCAATTCAGCATCTTGTAACTGTGTTTTGTAAAGATTGGCTTGAGTCAGATTTCCGTAGGGCAAATAAGCTCGCGTCAGCACGCTACCAGAAAGGTTTATTTCTGGCAAATCTGCTTGAAACAAGTTATCTCCACTTAAGTCAACGGCGTTAAAGTTTCGCTGGCCTTCAGAATACTGAGCGAGCAATTCCTCAGCGCTTAGCTTTTGCATTTTCAACCCTTAATGACGACAGCTTTTGCAGCCAATTCATAATGATAATTGATGGTTCTTATTCTGCGTATTTATACTTAGGTATCTTATTATGTTAAGCTTGTGTAACAACGATCGTATTTTTTCTAAGATTTTTTTTATATTTGTAAATTTCTGGGTTGCTCGACCATGCTTGCCGTCAGTAATGTCAAGATCGATAAACAAACCAAAGCTGATTCTCTACTGAAATATGCCAGAACTTCCTCCCTCCATTGCACAGCACTACCACGAACGGACGAAATACGATCCCCAAACCCTTGCTGCCAAAAGCAGACAGCTAGATTGGACAGAGCAACCAGTTCCGTTCAAAGAATATAAAATTGGCGCGTATTTTGACCTGAAGCCTTATCTAAAAGACCCCTCAGACGATCCAAATTCCCCGGATGATGCCAGTTGGTGGCATCGGTTGTCCAGCTTGTTGCTGTGCAGCTACGGGCTGACGGCGAAGGTGCAGACGGTAGATGACAGCTACCTGTATTTGCGATCGGCACCATCGGCGGGCGGGCTCTACCCAGCAGAGGTTTATTTAATCTCGCGGGGTACGCCACAGTTGCCGGCGGGACTCTACAATTATCAGTGCAGAACTCATTCGCTGGTTCATTTTTGGGACAGCGAAGTTTGGCCGGCCCTGCAAGCGGCTTGTTTCGGATCGCCGGTGTTAGAAAATACCCAATTGGCGATCGCCGTTACCACTGTTTTCTTCCGTTCTTCTTGGCGTTACGCAGATAGAGCTTATCGGCGAATCTTTCTCGACACTGGTCATTTATTGAGCAATATCGAGTTAGCTTGCGCCATCAACGATTACCGACCTCACCTGATTGGAGGATTCGCAGACGAAGCTGTCAATCAATTACTGTATATCGACTCGCAGCAAGAAGGAGCGATCTGTTTAATTGGTTTAGCTGACTTGCTAGACATCGACCAAAATTTGCCAAAGTTTAAAACGGCTTTGGCAGGAAAAACGACGACAGATTACCCGAAAATTTCCGAAGGTCAAATTTTAGAATACCTCCATAAAGCGACACAGTTAGAATCAGATCCCACTGGAGTAGATGGCTGGAAACTTGATGAAAGTGAAGGAGATTTAGAGGACAAATATAACTTTCCATTTTGCACTAAAGTTTCGACTGTCACACCTTCGATTCCTTGGGGAGTGAATCTGGAAGGTTTAGAAAATATGATGCTGAAGAGGCGTTCTACCCGTGCTTATACAGGTGCTTCTTTGAGCTTGGGCGAACTCCTAGCGTTGCTTGATTTTACTTATCAGTCGCAGCACTATATCGACCAAGGATTAGACGGTTATCCAGACTATTTCGATCTGAGTTTGATTCAGACTTTTATTGCGGTTTCGGGAGTGCATGGGTTAGAAGAAGGTTGTTATTATTACGCTCCGAAAGCTCAAGAATTGCGGCAAATTCGGTTCAAAAATTTCCGCAGGGAGCTGCATTATTTGTGTTTGGGGCAAGATTTGGGCAGAGATGCGGGGGCGCTGTTGTTTCACACGGCGGATTTGAATAGGGCTGTTGCCAAATATGGCGATCGCGCTTACCGATATTTGCACATGGATGCGGGTCATTTGGGCCAGCGGTTGAATTTAGCAGCGATTCAACTGCGTTTGGGTGTCAGCGGTATTGCGGGCTTTTTTGACGATCTCGTGAATGACGTTCTCGGTATTCCTACGAGTGAGGCTGTGCTTTATATCACAACTCTGGGCAGACCGCGATCGTGAGGATGAGTGCGATCGTTCTAGTAGACATCATATGAGTTAAATGAAATTTACCCAGATCGGGCGAGAAACCGGGTTTCTACGAAGTTTTATGTTGAGTAACGAGAAGTTTAGAAAGAAACCCGGTTTCTGAAGTCTCGGCCACTCAGTAGACTTTTAGAGATTACTCATGGGAGGCGAGAAACCGGGTTTCTACTAAACTAAGAAGGACTGAAGCCCAACAACATACCTTTCTGAGCAGCGTTATAAATCAATTAAAATTGCTATTTCCCAATACAAAACCTGCTAAATATTCTATCCAAGACTGATTCCGTCACTTCTTCGCCCGTAACTTCCCCCAATGCTTGAATTGCGCCGCGCAAATCTATTGTCCAAAAATCTAAAGGCAATTTGTTGCTAATAGTATCCGTGCATTCTTCCAGCGAAATTTTAGCTCTGGTTAAAGCTGCTGCTTGCCGCTGGTTGATTGCTAAATCTGAGTTTTCTGCTTGCAAATTTCCGCCGCTGACAGCATCTAATATGGCTGTTTCTAATTCTTCTATACCTCGATCCAAGGCGGCCGCCGCGGTGACTATCGAGTGAATTTCAGAGGAAAAAGGTAATTCTGGGATTGTTTTTACTAGGTCAATTTTGTTGATGATTATAATGAGCTGGCGGTGTTTTACTTGTTCGTAAATTTCCCGATCGCCTGCTGTCCAACCAGATTCTGCGTCAATTGTCAACAATACTAAATCGGCTTGTTTGGCTGCGGCGCGCGATCGCTCTACACCGATTTTTTCTACCCGATCATCCGTTTCCCGAATGCCCGCTGTATCCAGCACCTGCACCGGAATCCCGCCCACAACTAGCTGCGACTCTACCACATCCCGCGTCGTTCCAGGCAAATCTGTGACGATCGCCCGATCGCTCTTACTCCACGCATTCAACAAACTCGACTTTCCCACATTCGGGCGTCCGACAATCGCCACTTTCAAACCGGTTCTCAACAATTCACCGCGATCGGCCGTCGCCAAAATCCTTGACAATTCGTTCAAAATCTGATTTATTTCCAAACAAGTTTGAGCTTCATCTAGAGGCGGCAAATCTTCCTCAAAATCAATTCTCGCCTCAATTTCTGCCAACACATCCAAACAAATTGCTCTTAATTTGCGAATTGGCTGGGCTAATTTTCCCTGCAAACCAGCTAAAGCACTTTGTGCGGCGGCGGGTGATTGTGCTCCCACCAAATCTGCAATGCTTTCAGCTTGAGTTAAATCTAACCTTCCATTCAAAAAAGCCCTGAGCGAAAACTCTCCCGGCTGCGCCAATCTCGCCCCATTTTCTAAACACAACTGCAACACTTGCTGCACCGCCATAATGCCGCCGTGACAGTGAAACTCCACCACATCTTCGCGGGTGAAAGAACGGGGCGCTTTCATGATTAACAACAAAGCTTCATCGACTAATTCTTGAGTTTTGGGGCGGCGGATGTGGCCGTAAAGAATGCGGTGAGATTCCCAAATTTGCCCTCCTGGAGCGCGAAACAGGGTTTCGGCAATTTTTAAGGCTGCGGCACCGGAAACTCGCACAATGCCGACGCTGCCTTGTTGGGGAACGATCGCAGTGGCGATCGCTGCGATCGTTCCTCCTTTTGTTAGTGATTCAGACATTTTTATGATTCACACATTCCAAAGTTATAGATATCTCATTGACAGAATAAACAATTTCAGCGAGGTTTTTCCAAGATATTAAAAGAGGGTGGCCGCCGCGCTTGAGTGCGATCGCGAATCCGTTAGGTAAGCCCTCGAACCGGATCGCCCGGAAAGCCCCATTCAGTCGATTTTAGATTGTAGATTTGAGATTTTAGATTGACTTAGAGCGCAGTGAATCTGGGGGTTGAACAGGAGTCGGAAATTTTGGGTGGCGGGCGACGAGTGTCCGAAACCAAGTATCCGTTTTTGGGCCCGAGTCAGGACGCGATCGAACTTAAAAAATTAGTCCGCCAAATCTTTTGGCTATCTTGACACTCTCAGGTCTTTCATACGCTGAGATTCTGCGGACAAAGTAGGCTTGGGTAAAACCCAAAGTCTAACTCTCGCTGGGAGTCGTCAAACACCGTCTACCCAGTTGGTTTAGGTCTAAACCTAACTTACTGGCTACTTTTCTCAAAATAATTAAAGTCAGTGAAGGAGTCGCCCCCTCCACTGCTCTCCAAAACGGAACGTGATAGTTTCCCATCATTGGGCTCCTCAATAAAACGGCTGTTGT
>NZ_JAEQCB010000088.1:0-20617 GCF_020738785.1 Microcoleus sp. PH2017_05_CCC_O_A
GCTGAAGATGCTATTCTCGGTGCTTGGAGGCGAGCACTTTCTATCAGATTACCCCAAGAGTTACAACCTATAGCTTGGTCTTCATTAGAAGCCGGACACCGCATCGGCGATGCACTCAGTCTTTGGGCTGAATCTTCCCCTCGTCCTTTAGTTATTTTGATTGATGAAATTGATGCCTTACAAGACCTTGCTTTAATCTCTATTCTACGTCAATTACGCGATGGTTATCCCAATCGTCCAAACGCTTTTCCTCAATCAGTTGGTTTAATTGGTTTGCGAGATGTGAGAGATTATAAAGTGGCGGCAGGTGGCAGTGACAGGCTCAATACTTCTAGTCCATTTAATATTAAAGTTCGTTCCCTCACTATGCGGAATTTTAATGCTGCTGAAGTGGTAGAACTCTACAATCAACATACAGAAGATACCGGACAAGTTTTTACAACAGAAGCCTCAGCTTTAGCTTTTGAATTGACTCAGGGACAACCTTGGTTAGTGAATGCGTTAGCTAAAGAAATTGTAGAAGAGTTAGTCACTGATGAATCAATAGAAATTACAGCAGAGCATATTTTAACCGCTAAAGAGATTCTGATTAAACGACAAGATACGCATTTAGATAGTTTAGCAGAAAAACTCAGAGAAAACCGAGTCAAAGCCATTATCGAACCGATTTTAGCCGGACGAGAATTGCCCGAATCTTCCAATGACGATCGCCAATATTTGGTAGACTTGGGTTTACTCAGACGCGATCCGGCTGGGGGGCTAGTCATCGCCAATCCGATTTATCGAGAAGTTTTACCGCGAGTTTTAGCCCAAGGCCCCCAAGATAGTTTACCGATTATCAGTCCCAGTTGGTTGGGCGCCAACGGAGAATTAAACACAGATGCCCTTCTCAAGGCCTTTCTCGCCTTTTGGCTGCAACATGGCGAACCGTTGCTCAAAAGTGCATCTTATCCCGAAATTGCGCCACATTTGGTGTTGATGGCGTTTCTGCATCGGGTGATTAACGGTGGGGGAACGTTAGAGAGAGAATATGCCATTGGGCGCGATCGCATGGATCTGTGTTTGCGCTATGGTGAGGTGACATTGGGAATTGAACTGAAGGTGTGGCGGAATAGGAAAGTCGATCCTTTGACTAAAGGTTTGGAACAGTTGGATGGGTATTTAGCTAGATTGGGACAAGATAAAGGTTGGTTGGTAATCTTCGATCGCAGAGACAATGCACTAGAATTGGAAGAACGGCTGAAAACTGAAATTCATGCTAGTCCATTGAACCGGGAGATTACAGTTATTCGTGCGTGATGATTTCTTCTGCAAGTTTAGAGAGTTATAAAATGTTCAAAAAACTTTATGGTAACAGAAAATTGTCTAAGCTTGCGAAAGGTATGTTGTTGGGCTTTAGCCCTCTTAGAGTAGTGATTATAGTGATTATATAGCAATACAGTTGACTTAGGAATGAGAATTAAATAACTTACAATTTGATGGTTTTTGTGGGATGGGCGGGAGAGCCCGTCCTTTATGAACGGGCTCTCCCGCCCATTCCACTTTCCTTGTATAAATTATTTAATTTGCGATCCTTAAGAAAAATCTGACTTGCCAAAAATGCCTGTATTGGCAGAAAATCGTCATATAAAATTATTCAAAAAGCGTTAAATAAACCGTATTAGATTATATAGTAAGCGAGGTCGCATCAAAAACTCCATTTACAATCATACCTCATGTTTATGATAAATGCTATAGCCTTTATCATAAAGGTGAGGCATGACTGATAGCTTATAGAACCTCTTAAATCCCGAGGGCTAAAGCCCAACAACGTACCTAATTTTATCGCACCAATGCCCTATTTAAAACCAGTCAACACCCCATAAATTGCCCAAATCGCCATCGCCCGCAAATAGTGACTCGCCCGAAAAGTCCCCCCAGCCGTAATCGCTTCCGGCGTCCGAAACTGCAACCCATTCTCATAAATCTGCTTCACCACCACATCCGTCAACTTAAACGCCTTATCCTCCATTCCCATCTGTACCAAAAAAGCCGCCAACCCAAAATTAATCCCCGTCCAAACTTCCAAAGGATGAGTCGCATTCGGATTTTCCGGGGAACCGTTCAGCATCACCCCATTCGCCGCGCCGAACTCACCATCATTGAACTTTAAAAAACAAGATTCATACACAGTTTCCAAAGCGCTGAGTGCACATTCAGGCGGCACAATATCCGGCAATCCCAACAGTTTTGCGTAAAATTGACCGCACAATTGGTCGGCCATCACCACTTCCGAATTACTCTCGCTGTCCAAACGGTAATATTGACCGTTCCACAGTTTTTCTTGATAGCTAGGTCTTGCTTGTAACAGCCAACTGTGATATAATGCAATCTTCTCTTGCGGATTCGGAAGTATATCCGGTGCTGCATCTTCTAAGATTTCGCCGATCGCGATCGCACTTTCCAGCGCCGCCAACCACAAACCGCCGCAATACGCACTAATCCCCCGCATTTGCCAATCATCAAACGTCTGATCCGGCGCACCCGAATTCTCAGGAATGCCATCCCCATCCTCATCAAAAGTTTTCAGATAAGCCAAAGCCTCAACAATCGCCGGCCAACACTCTTGCAAAAACTCACAATCTGTGCCACCAGTCAAGAGGAAATCCCGATAAACCTGCAACACAAAATCGCAAGGTAAATCCTTCCACAAATTGCAATCTTGATAGCTAGTATAATTCGTTTTTTCCCAAGGATGTTCGTTGGGAGCACCCAAATCGTGCGGCGTCGCACCGACAGCTTTTCTAATCGCCGCAGCTTGATTCCAACCAATAACTCGCGGAGTATCGTCACCCGCAGAAATTGCCCTAGCAAAGGCAATCATGACAGACTTTTCTAATTCAGGCCACAGCATCAATAAAGCAAAAGAACCGTAAAGCCGCACGTCCAAACTTTCGTACCAGCGGTAATCAATACACTCCAAAACCCCAAATTGACCCTTCGGATCGCGTTCATCTGCTGCACTCCAGAGACTACCGCCCTGAGTTAAAATGTACAATTCATTAAACAGCGCCATTTTAAAACTATCTGACAAATCAGTCCGTTCTAAAATCGGTTTTTGCCAAGCTTCAATATTTTCGCGCCAAGTATCCGAATGCTTCATCGCCGTGCGAATAATCGGCCAGACATTTTTGCCATTGCGCCCGAAGAAATCGGTATAACGGCGGTAGTAAGAAACTCCCGATGCAAATTCAGTAACGGGCAAATCCCAAGCTATGATAAAGGGGATTTTGCGAGTTTTTCCTGGTCTAACTGTAAACCGAACTGCGATCGCACAAGCTAACTGTTCTCCTGGGGCGGCGGCTGTCTCGTCTCTGTCATCCAACAAGAAACCTTGTTGAGAAAAGTGCCGCCAAATATCCTCGCCGTCTCCCGCGGGATTCCAGCGAGTTTGATAGAATACTTCTACCGCCGGATTGGTAATAGTTGCGATCGCCCATTGTCCATCACCTTCTTGTGGTTCATCATCAGCCGTCAACCGCGTCATCACGCAACCAAAACGGTGAAAATCTTCCACCAACAAATTCATATTTCCGCCACTTTCTCCCCACCGGGATTTATAGTCATAAAATGGACTGCCATCATCTCGCACCTTGACGGGAACCCCCCCGTACCCCCCCTTACTAAGGGGGGGCTGGGGGGGTACAGCATTGGTAAACCACCCGACAATATTCTCCCAAGTTAACATGATGCTGAGAGTAATCGGCGCATCTGTTGGATTGTGCGCTACCCATTCAAACATGGCAACTGGGTAACTGCTTTCTTGATAATTGTTCGGCAATATTGGAGAAAATTGCTCGCAGCTTAATTGAGCTTCAAACACATTTTCGTAAACATACCAACTGCGCGGATATAAAGCATGATAACTACCAGAATTATACTTGCATCCCGTTACTTCTTCTTGCTCTTCTCTTCTTCCTTCTTCCTTCTTACTTCTTCCTTCAGAAGGATACCATTGCCAACTAGATAAACTGCCATCTGTAGGCGGTTCGGTTGACAGTGCATAGGCTTGTTTTTTGCCTTTTGTTTCTTCAAATATACTGAACTGACAAGCTGGTAAACTGCGAAAAATGTGCTCGCCGCCGTCGATGTGCCAGAGGTTGAAATCACCTCGGGGCGATCGCCCGATGCAGCCTGCACCGAAGCCACCCAGAGGCATTCCGTGCCAGGGCCCGTCGTCGAGATTGCTTGCGTAGCGGACTGTATAGGGATTGTCCCAACCGAGGCCGATGGCGCGTTTCCAGGTGTGTGGAGGAATGTTTGAATTGGATGTGCGATCGTTCATGATTTGATTTTGGTGGCAAGGGCGATCGGCGCAAGTGTCGCAGAGCCTTAATAGTATATAATTGAAATTAACAGTTTACCCTACTGCGGAACAAATCAGATGAGTCGAGCCATAAATTTTCAAACTGTTTCTTGGTTTTGGGATCTCTACACAAGAGGTCTACTTGACCTTGAGCCACCTTATCAAAGACGCAGTGTTTGGAATCAAGAATATAAAGACTTTTTCATTGATACTGTACTTAATGGATATCCTGCCCCTGCTATCTTTTTGTATCAAGAAATCACATCTGAAGGCATATCTAAGTATAGTGTTGTTGATGGCAAACAAAGGTTATCTACTTTATTTGAGTTTGCTGAGAATAAATTTCCGGTAAGTGAACAAGCAACTTTGACAAGACTGACAGGTAAATCTTTCAAAGACTTAGAAAATGAAGTCAAGCAAAATTTTTGGAAATATCAGTTTGCTGTTGAATATGTCCCATCCGACGATGAACGAATCATCAATGATATATTTAACCGAATCAACCGTAATGTGATCAAGTTAACACGTCAAGAACTGCGTCATGCAAAGTTCAATGGCGGATTTCTCACTACTGTAGAAGATTTAACTGACTGGATAGCTGCAATTCTCCCACCAAGCTTTCCCTTAATTCCTGCAAAAGACAAAAAACAAATGAAAGATGTAGAGTTTGTGACTCTACTTTTATTGTTTCTAGAAGAAGGAGTTAAGTCTTATCGTCAGGATGATTTGGATAAAGCTTTTAACGATCGAGATTTAGCTTGGGAGGAGCAAGATGAAATAGCATCTGAATTTAAAGAAGTTATAGAATTAATAAAAGACTTGTTAGATGTTTCGCCTAAAGATATAAATTTATGCAAAACAAAACTCAAAAATCAAGCTGACTTTTATTCATTTTTTGGCGCGATCGCAGAATTAAAGCGTGAAAAATCATTAAATATAACAGCCGATGTCTGCCAGAGAATTTACGAATTGATGGAATTAGTAAAATCTCCTGAATTAGCAATAAAAACTCAAGAAGCTCAAGCTTATTATGAGGCAATCACAACTTCATTGGGTTCATCAGGAATTGAAAAAACTAAAACTAGAATTAATATCTTAAAATTATTGATTTCAGGAAATACTAATTTGTAATCAATCTGTAAAATATCGAATTTATGATTTATCCTTCTATTTTAGACCGCCAATATGAACAATATCTTCCCTTCGTCCAAGAGGTTGCAAAGCTAGTAAAAGAAACAATGCTAAATTTTTGTGACAACAAGGGATATGCACTGACTTCTAGAATTAAAACTATTGAATCTTTAGCAGAAAAAATTGAGACAGGTAGATTTGAAAAATGGTCAAAACTAGATGACTTATTTGGTTGTACAGTCATTATCCCAAATTTATCACAAGAAAAAGAGGTAATTAAATTTTGTCAAGATACTTTTCAGGTTACTCAAACAGTCAAAAGAGGACAGAATAAAAAATCTCCCGATACTTTTAAATTTGATTCAACTAGAATTTATGCCCGCTTAAAAAGTGTAGATGATAGCAATATCGATAATTTTTTGAGTATTTTTAATGTCATCTTTGAAATTCAAATAAAAAGTGCTTTTGAACACGCATGGGCAGTTTCAACCCACGATCTAGTTTATAAAGGTTCGGAAATTGACTGGAAGAAACTCCGTTTAGCAGCACAAATAAAAGCGATTGTTGAACAGCTAGATACAATGATTCTGGCATTTGAACAAATATCTCCTGCTATACAAGAAAGTGAGGATCCTGAAACAAAAAAAAAGCGTCAACTAGCTATTGCTACTCAAGAACTATTCCAGCGAGAAAAAATTCCCGAAGAACTTAAGCCCAAAGATATGACCCGTTTTTGCGATAATTTATATGGTATTCTTGTCAGGGCTGGAAAAGTGGATAAAGTTCAAGAGGTTATTAAGTGTATTACAAAAAAAATTAATTCAACTCCCAGCAAGCAAATTCCCAGAAGTATCTCCCTATTACAGTATTTTTTGGCGATTTTAGTAGAAGCAGAAATTATTATTTTGCCTTTAGATAACTATTATTTTCATATAACATCAGAATTGCTTACGCTTTATCCAATTTTTCAGAACAACGTTGATTTGATTTTTGAATACGATCTTTGATAATTTTAACACAAACCCGATCGCCTAACGGGGCAAAATATCATCTAATCGAAGTTGCAAACTCTTTAACAGAGGAGAAATAATCCGTTCACCCATGCGAAATTGTTGTTTGGCATAATCTTGATCGATTAGTTGACAAACGGTGACAGTAGGTTGTTTCGGTTTACCGATAAAAGCCACGCCTCCCAATCCGCGATAATCAACAATCCAATATTCTGGAATTCCTAAAAGAGCATATTCTTCAACTTTTCGGGCATAATCTGTTTCCCAGTTAGTGCTGACGACTTCTACTGCCAATTTAATCGATCGCCCCAGCGTGATTACAGGTTCTCTTTCCCAGAGGGGTTCGCTGACAAGGGCAGTTTCATCTAACACTACAATATCGGGACGGCGGGCAGTAGCTGCGTCGGAAAATGGACGGATCAAACAAGTGCGGGGAATGAACCAAGGTAGTTTTTCTGCTGCGATCGCAATTACTATTTGAGCTACCAGTTTACCACTGACGGTTTCGTGGGGGCCTGTGGGTGACCTGTCAACTAATTCTCCGTCAGCAAGTTCGTAGCGGGGGTTGTCACAGTATCGATCGACAAATGCTTCAAAGGTGAGGATTTTTTGCGCGGTGTAAGCCATTAGAAATCAATACTTTTTTGCTTGATTTTAATTACTTTAGTTTAGCATTCTTCTCGAATAAAACTAACCCGGAGATCCCCCCTAGCCCCCCTTAATAAGGGGGGGACAAGAAATATTCTCAAAGTCCCCCTTCTTAAGGGGGATTTAGGGGGATCTAGACTTCGATAAAAACGAGAGAGACAGAGGGTTTCAGTTTTAAGTTGACATGAATGTTGAAAATCTTATTCTATCAACTAACCAAATCCCAAATCAGTTCCTTTTCCCGCGTGAACCAAAGCCAACTTTTCGTAACGCTTGGCGTGTTCCACCAACTCCGCAGATTCCTCTTCAGACAAGTCTCGCAGCCGCTTGGCAGGCACTCCAGTCACTAGCGTGTGAGGGGGAACATCCTTCGTCACAACCGCCCCTGCACCGACGATCGCACCTGTGCCGACTCTCACTCCGTCCAGGACGATCGCCCCAATCCCGATCAAACAGCCCCGTTCAATGTAAGCTGAATGAATGACCGCTCGATGTCCTACTGTCACAAAATCTTCTAAAACAGTCGGTTTCCCCGGATCGCCGTGTAGAATTGCTCCATCTTGGATATTGGTACTTTTGCCGATCGCAATTCGTTCTACATCCCCCCGCACCACCGCCCCGTACCAGATACTAGCGCCCGCAGCCACCTCTACCCTGCCGATGACAACAGCGCCCTCAGCGACAAAAGCAGCTTCGGAGAGATCCGGCAATGGCCAATAGGCAGGAAGTGCAAGCAGAGGTTCGTTGAGATTGCTCATCTTTTTGGTCGATCGTGATACTTCTAGCAGATTAGCTGGTTGTTGATACGGGATATAATAAGACTATTTGCCACTTTTGCAGATAAATATGCTGGGACGCAATAAATGATTGAAGTTGCCTTGCAATACCCGATGTTTGGCCCGGAAATTCAGTGTCCACACTGTCGCCAAACAATTCCGGCTTTAACACTCACGGATACCTATTTGTGTCCGCGTCACGGGGCATTTGAGGCAGATCCAAAAACGGGGGAACTGGTTCACCTTCAGTCTGGGCGACACTGGCGCCGCTGGGAGGATGAATGGTATCGCCAGCACACTCACCCTGACGGAATTCGGTTTGAAATTCACGAAGCGCTCGATCGACTTTATACTCAAGGGTACCGAGCAACTCGCGTCATCGTTGCCCAACGTTATCGAGACTTAATCAGCGCTTATTTGGAACGCAGCACGCCTTGGCGGGGCCAGCCGGATTCGCCACGCCCGAGGCTGTACGGTTTACCTGTGGATTTTAGCCCCGATCCCCAAGAGGAACCTTGCTGGGAAGTGATTAATTTTGATTTGGAAAAAGAGCCGGGAGTTCCAATTAGATATCCCTATTTTCGATTGTTTGAATAGTCCGTTGTCCGTTGTCCGTTGTCCGTTGTCCGTTGGCAGTAGTTATTAGTTTATTAATTTCTTAGTAGTAGGTGACAAATAACATAGGATAAATAATAAGTGCCAACTACCAATTGACAACTACCAATTGACAACTGCCAACTATCAACTGCCAACTGTCAACTATCAACTGTCAACTATCAACTGTCAACTGCCAAATGCACCACGCCTCGATTCGCACTGCTAACATTCATCGGGCGATCGCCTTTTACGAACAGTTAGGCTTTACTGTGAGCGATCGCTTTACCACAGGTTACACCCTAGCCTGTTGGATGGAAGGTCTCAACGGACGCATCGAACTCATCCAAATCCCGGAACCAAAACCCGCACCGGATGCTTTCGGTGACGAGCATTATGTTGGATATTATCATTTATCTTTCGATTTGACTGAGGCGACAACTGATTTGCCGAGTTGGTTGCAGTCTCTCAAACAGCGGTTTGAGGAAGCAGCTAAAGACGAACCAAATCAGTTTCAAGCTTTGAAAGTTTTATTGGAACCGACTCAACAGGCGATCGGGCAAAATGTTTATGAAGTAGCTTTTATTGCTGATACTGATGGTTTACCCTTAGAGTTTATCCGGCGTCTTAATTCTATCAATTCTGAAAAGTAGGAAAACGGCATTGCCGTGTCCGACCCAGGAGTTAGGACTTTTAACTTTGTTTGATAGCATCATTCAATCGTAGATATTAGATGCAACAAAGCACGAGCCATTAATATCATGTCCTGTCAATTAGCATCACAAAAACCGTTCGTAGTGCGGACTTCAGTCCGCTATACGGCTGCGGACTGATATCAAATCCGGTAGCATCGGAATAATATATTTGAATTATGTAGTGCGAGCGTCTCGCTCGCGATCTATGTCGCGAGCGAGACGCTCGCACTATATAATTCCGATGCACCCGGAAACGATATGAAGTCCGCACTACGAACCAATCTTACTGGCTGCGGACTGAAGTCCGCACTACGAACTAATCTTACAGTGATTAATCGATGCAATCAATTCTTGACAAAACAAAACCCGCCGGTGCGGGTTTCATCTTAAAACTAATTGTTATTGTCTGACGGTGTTCAACTACTTTTTAGGAGCAAGAGCCTCATTACCAACAGTGGGACGTACCGATGCAGCGCTAGTTTTCAAAAGTGCGATCGCCTGCGCGTAGCAAGGATCGTCCTTCGTCGCAACCAACGTCGGTTTATTAGCTAATTTCAGCTTTTGTTCGTCGCTAACTTCCACCTTGACATCGGGAGTAACGCCCTTGTGACTGATATCCGTACCGTTGGGAGTATAGTAGTGGGCGATCGTCACCGCCAATCCCGAACCGTCAGACAAAGGATGCGTAGACTGCACCAAAGCTTTGCCAAAAGTTTGGCCGCCCATCACAGTGGCGCGCTTGTTGTCCTTCAGCGCACCGGCCAAAATCTCGCTGGCGCTGGCCGAGTTGTTGTCCACCAACACCACCAAAGGCTTGTTAGTGATTGCAGTGCGGTTGGCCCGCATTTCCTGAGAATCTCCCGCACGATAGACTGTACGGACGATCGCCCCAGAATCCATCCACATCTGCGCGATATCAATGCTCACCGACAGCAACCCGCCGGGATTACCCCGCAAATCCAACACAAAAGCGTCAGCTTTCTGCTCC
Organism: Microcoleus sp. PH2017_05_CCC_O_A; assembly: GCF_020738785.1. Taxonomy (NCBI): domain Bacteria; kingdom Bacillati; phylum Cyanobacteriota; class Cyanophyceae; order Oscillatoriales; family Microcoleaceae; genus Microcoleus; species Microcoleus sp. PH2017_05_CCC_O_A. The sequence continues at coordinate 10,188 of NZ_JAEQCB010000088.1, forward strand.
GAGAGATTTTTAATCGCCCGCTGCATTTGTTCGCCCGCGTGGGAGCTAAACTCTTGCAAGCGGATATAACCGACATTCTTGTCAGCTTCCTTCTTAAGGCTGTAGCGAACCGCTGCTACCTCAATTTTCGCCCTAGTCAGAGTAATATCAAACTCGCTTTTGCCCTGACGAGCAATCCGCAGCGTGACTTTCGTGCCTTCGGCACCCCGAATTATTTGAGCCGCATCCGCGACAGTCATACCTTTGGTAGGTTTGCCGTCAATCACCAAAATCGTATCGCCAGCTTGAATCCCTGCCTTCAGGGCTGGGGAATTTTCCATCGGCTCAACTACCGTGATCGCTTTCGTTTTCTCGTCTTCTTCGAGCCTCATCCCCACCCCTGTCAGTTCCCCGGAGATTTGACTCTTCAGCGCTTCGTACTGTTTCGGATCCATGAAGCGGGTGTAGGGGTCTTTTAATTTTTCTAGGGCATTGCGGAGGGCAGTGTAGGCAGCTTCGCGAGAAGTATAATTTTTGCTGAGCAATTCTTGGCGGGTAACTTGCCAGTCAGTCTTGTTAAAGGTTGGATCGACATAATCTCGGTTCACAATTTGCCAAGCTTCGTCTAAGACAGCTTTGGGGCTATCTTGAAGTTCGGCGCGGACTGACTGACTCAGACTGGGAACGAGTAAAGATATCGAAGCGGTTGTTGCCATCGCCCCAGTGAACAGGGCTGCCTGTAACTTAGAAAAGCGTCTGCGGGCTTGATTCATTGAATTTTGGCTCAATTCTATTTTTGATTGTTGATTTGAGATTTAAAATTGCTAAAAAATCTCAAACTACCACTTAAACTATGTTGTGGAGGCCATAGCATCCCTTTGGATAGTTTAACCAGCTTTATAGTCGATCGCCAACCAATCATTACTCTATTTTAATAAACTTAATTTAAAACTTGGATTTAAATGTCTCATGGAAACTAAAATCGAAAATTTTTCGCGTAAGTGGTTGAGTCTGCTCGTTAATGGAGTTATCGGTGCAGCAGCGCTGGCTGGAGTCATTACCATGCAGTCGATCGGGCAATTAGGCGGAATGACCTCAGTTGGCGTTGAGGAGCAAAAGCCGCTCTCTGCAATATCTGCTGCTAGTTTCAAGCAAGCCGCCCAGCAAGAAGCCCAGCAAGAAGCCCTGCGGCTGAAAATGCTCAAAAATCTCCCTAGTTTTGGGTTTGACAATTTAATTGCAGATTGGACATTTCTCAAATTTTTGCAGTATTTTGGCGATGACGAAGCACGAAATGTGACCGGCTACAATCTGGGCCAAGATTATTTTGACATAGTTACCCAGCGCGACCCCAGGTGGGCTGACATCTACCTGTTTCTGTCAACAGCCGTTTCTTTTTATCAGGGAAAACCTGAAACTGCTATTAAGTTCATCGAGCGGGGTACTAACGCCTTGTCGCCGCAAATTCATCCCCAAGCGTGGATAGTGTGGCGAACAAAAGGTCTTGATGAGTTACTGCTGTTGGGAGACATTCCCGAGTCAATTCGCTCTCACGAAATGGCTGCTGATTGGGTGGAAAAGACCCAGGAGGGGAAGAAATTGGCGCCGCTTTTTCGAGCAACTGCTGAGTTTTTGCGCCGAGATCCAGATAGCGTGTCGGTGCGGTTTAATGCTTGGAGCACGGTTTATTATCAAACAACTGATAAGTTGGTGCGTCAAAGGGCAAAACAAGCTCTTGTTAAGTTGGGAGCTCGGGTGCAAAAAGATCGGGATGGAAAGGAAAGTTTTAGTTTACCTTCCAGAAATTAGGGTGCACAATGCAGGCTCCTGATGCTGTTCTGTGCAAATCTTAAAATAGTTTGATTTCTGTTTGAGTTAATTCGCGCCATTCACCGGGTTTGAGGCCTTCCAGACGCAAATGCCCGATCGCGCTTCTCACCAGCCGCAGCGTCGGAAACCCCACTGCTGCCGTCATCCGGCGCACTTGGCGGTTGCGGCCTTCGGTGAGAGTCATTTCCAGCCAAGCTGTCGGAATGTGTTTGCGAAATCGAATCGGGGGTTCGCGGGGCGGCAATTCGGGTTCTGCGGACAATAATTGCACTTTTGCCGATCGAGTCCGATAATCTTGAATGGTGACACCAGTTTGCAAACGGGCGATCGCGCCTGCATCGGGAACCCCTTCGACTTGCACCAAGTAAGTGCGGGGATGAGCGAATTTCGGATCGCTGAGGCGGTGCTGCATTTGTCCGTCATCGGTTAACAGTAGCAAACCTTCACTATCGCGATCGAGCCTGCCGACGGCATAAACATCAGGAATCGAAATAAAATCTTTAAGAGTGCTGCGTTTAGTTTCCCCTGAATTGTCAGTGAATTGAGTTAAAACATCGTAAGGTTTGTAAAATAAAATGTATCGATATGGCATAATAAATTAAATTAAAGATTAAAAAACTCCAATGATCGAGATAATTTTAACATTAAGTAGATTCGGATGAACTAACATTCTGCGCCCAAGCAATCATCTATTTATGTGCAGGTTCGCGTGCATACAAAAACATTGGATTATTGTGGGACAGGCATCCTGCCTGTTCTTGAAAGTAGTCAAAATGCGAGCATCAATAAACTTAACTATATTTTACCACAAAGAATTGGTTTAAAGCCGGAACCCTTGTAGGTAGAAATTAAAAGAAGACTATTCATTACTCCAATCCTCGGACTGCCAGGTAGAGTTCGCCCTCATCTGTCAACTGTCAACTGTCAACTGTCAACTGTCAACTGAATGAATATGCCCAAAGCCACACACCGCGTTTGCATAGTCTTAGGAACTCGCCCGGAAGCGATTAAACTAGCCCCAGTAATTCAACTGTTCAAAAAATCGCCAAACTTTGACACCCAAGTAATTTTAACCGGTCAGCACCGAGAAATGGTCGAGCAAGTGATGCAGATGTTCGACCTGAAAGCCGATCGAGATTTAGCCATTATGCAGCACCAGCAAAGCTTGACAGATATCACTTCCCGGAGTTTGCATGGTTTGGAAGCCTTGTTTAAAGAGTTGCAGCCAGAAATCGTCTTAGTACAGGGAGATACAACGACAGCCTTTGCCGCTGCCTTGGCTGCATTCTACCAAAAAATACCCGTAGGTCACGTAGAAGCCGGATTGCGGACTGACGACGTGTTCAATCCCTATCCCGAAGAAGCTAATCGGCGGTTGATTTCGCAGCTCACACGGCTGCATTTTGCCCCAACAGCGCTGGCTGCGGATAATTTAGTGCGATCGGGCGTTTTGGGAGAAATTCACCGTACAGGCAACACAGTCATCGACGCTTTGCTATCTGTCGCCAAACGCGAACCCGAATGCAACATTCCCAACTTAGATTGGAGCCAACATCGCACCATTTTAGCAACAGTACACCGCCGCGAAAATTGGGGCAAACCATTAGCAGGAATTGCCAAGGCATTTATTCAAATCTTAGATAAATTTCCCGACACAGCCTTGCTCTTACCACTACACCGAAATCCCACAGTCCGGGAACCATTAAAAGCTCTATTGGGCGACCATTCAAGAATCTTTTTAACAGAACCATTAGATTACGCAGAATTAGTAGGAGCGATGCAGAGAAGTCATTTAATCTTGACAGATTCAGGCGGATTGCAAGAAGAAGCACCGAGTTTGGGTAAGCCAGTTTTAGTATTGCGAGAAACCACAGAAAGGCCAGAAGCAGTTTCCGCAGGCACTGCTAAACTTGTCGGTACAAATTCTGATACAATTACAGCAAAAGCCGCAGAATTGCTGAGTGATTCTAAAGCTTACGACGCGATGGCAATGGCAATTAATCCCTTTGGCGACGGCTTAGCCTCCTCCCGAATTTTGAAAATAGTTACAGACTACTTTTCGGAGTAAAAGTTAATCCTAAAAAAGGTTTGTAGTGAGGACTTTAGTCCGCATCCATCCGAGGACTAAAGTCCTCACTACAAACCAATATGATTGTGGTCATTCTAGGGAAAATGTATAAATCAAGCTCAAATAGGGTGCGCCGAAGAGCACCTTACAACTATCAGTAATCCCCACCACCGCCACCACCCCCAGAGTCACCACCACCAAAGCTACCGCCCGAGTCGCTACTGCTGCTACTACTGTAATCGCTACTACTGCTACTGCTACTGCTACTGTAATCGTTACTACTGCTACCGTAACCGTTGGTGCTATTACCGCTGGTTCTATTACCGTAATGACGCCTGCGACTATTAGAAGAAGAGCGGGAACTGGACATAATAGACCGAATTATCCATCCTATCAATAACACAGGCAAGGCAAGGATTAAGAAAAATATGAACACGCCACCTGATGAGTTATCATCCGTAACAACTGGCGATTGAGCAGGTATTGGCGACGGTGTTACCCCTTGTCCTGGTACTATGGGAGCCAAAGGCAGCGTATTTTGAGATTGAGTATTTGCAGACGGTTGTACGCCTTGTCCTGGTACTATGGGAGCCAAAGGTAGCGCGTTTTGCGATCGCACATTTGCGATCGGAGTTTGCAAAACATTAACTAACGCCTTTGTCCCCGCCAATGTCCCCCCGTCAAAGTCTTGCTGTTTAAATTTGGGCGTAATTTCCGTTTGAATAATACTCACAGTTTTCGCATCCGGCAAAATGCCTTGAATCCCGGTACCAGTTTCAATCTGAACGCGGCGTTCCCCCGACGAAATCAACAATAAAACTCCGTTATTTTTACCTTTCTTGCCAATTCCCCAAGAGTTAAATAATTCTGTAGCAAATGCTTTGGGTGTCGCGGATGGCTTAGTATCAGGCACTGTCACCACTGCAATTTCTGAGCCATTTTTCGCCTCCAACTCCGCAATCACCTGATTTAGCTGAATTTCCGTGCTGTCGCTGAGAATATTTGCTTTATCTGTTACCCAAGTGTGATTTTGGCGTGGATTCGGTACTTCTTGTACAGTTATAGCTTGGCTGGCTACCGGAAATACAATTGCTGACAAGCACAGCAAACTGCTGAAAGTTATTAGTTTTTTCCTAGATTGTAAGTGCATCGTTTCAGTCTCGTGAATAAGTGCTAATTTGGAATTAAAATAGATATGTCCGCCTAAGTACCATTAAATAATTATCTCGCTTTTACGTCAATTCATATTATTCATAAGCTCGATTCATAAAAGTCATAAATTCAGGTGCTTGTGCGCCTTACATTTATACTGCTAGACGCGCAGGTGGCAAGAAACCGGGTTTTTAACCAAAATTTTTGCCTAAAACCGTCAATCTCGGTTCAAAAACCCGGTTTTTTAGTGGGCGAGTGTCGTCAACTAAGGAACGAAAATTTAATAACTTACACATATTTGTCGGATGGGCGTCCCGCCCGTCTTTTCTGGACCGGCGGGACGCCCATCCCAGAATAATTAAAATTGTAAGTTATTTAATTCTCATTCCTAATTTAGATATATTTAAGGAGAGGGAAGTTGTGGCTGAAAATTCCTGCTGCCTTTATAACCCGATAAGATAGCAATTTTTTCCAAAGATAGCCTACCAGTGTAATATTTACCGCGAATTTCCCAAGTGGGATAAGCTTTAATATTAGCTGCTTTGCACAAATCTGGTTGAGCATCTTTACCTCTGGGATCGCACTCAATGTAAGTAATCGCGGTAAATGCTGGTTGGCCGAAAAGTTCTTGTTGCGTGTGACAGTGAGGACACCAGTAAGCACCGAACATTCTAGCTTTGATAGTCTGCAAATGGGTTGCTAAAGCTATTTGATCTGGCACTGATTCGCTAGTAATCGGCGGGCCTTCTTGTTCGGTGACTGGCAATTTGGCAGGAGCTGGAGGGGGAGGAGGAGGGAGGGTTTGTGCTAAAGTTTGAGTGGATTTGTTGCTGAAACTGAACTGTGCAATTCCTCCGTCTGCTTTGGTACTGCCGAAAATGCCCAAAGTTAGGAAAATTGCGATCGCACAAAAGTTGAATTTGCTTAGTCTCATCTGGGATTTCATCTGGGATTTGCTAGGATTTTACCAGTTTGGGCGATCGTTTCTGCAACATCGCAATATTGACGGAATATCAAGTATATGCTATCTTATCAATAAATAAGTGGTAGCTCAAATGAGTATCACCCAAAACCCAGAAGCAGAGCTGATGAAAAAAATCCGTAGTTTACCGCCAGATAAAATTACGGTATTAAAAGATTTTATCGACTTCCTATTAACGCGAAGTGAAGCTGGTGTTCTAGTTGATACTGTGACCAAACTCTCAGAAGCAGCTTTTGCTAAAATTTGGGATAACCCAGAGGATGCGGAGTATGCGGAGCAATTGGAAGAATCTGCGGCTCTCTATGCAGAAATCTATAAGGAAGATACAGACTTGCAAGAATTGACGGAGTATTGATATTACGAAGCGATCGCCCTTTCCCATTTTATTATTAAAAAATTAGTGGTTATGAGACTTGACAAAAAATGGCAAAATCTGCCATATTAAAAATAACGAGTTAAATGAGGTAAGTAATACCCGTGACAAGCATGAATATTTCTCTACCTGACTCAATGCGAACTTATATAGAAGCACAGGTAGCCCAAGGTGGTTATAGTACAGCTAGCGAGTATTTCCGTGAGTTAATTCGCCAAGACCAAAAACGTAAAGCTTCAGAACGTTTGGAAGCGATGTTATTAGAGGGTTTGGAATCGGGAAATCCTACCGCTATGACGGAGGAAAATTGGATGGAGATTCGTCAAGCTGTGCGATCGCGTATTTCCCAGAATCAGGGGTTGCAGGGAGAAAAATGACCTCGATCCAAAAACGTCCGCAAGTTATCCGCGATTTAATTGAATTGGCAACTTACATTGCGGAAGATAATATGGATGCTTCCGATCGCTTTCTTGTCGCGGCGGGAGAAACCTTTAAACAATTGGCCCAAACGCCAAAAATGGGAAAAGGCTGTCAATTTTCTCATCCGAATTTAATCGATGTGCGACAACAAGCTATTAAAGGTTTTAGAAGATATCTGATTTTCTACCGTCTCATAGACTCAGGGGTAGAAATTTTGCGTGTGATTCACGGAGCACGGGACATCGAAGATATTTTTGATAATGTTGATGAGAATGAATAAATCTTTAGTCTTGAGATGGGAAGTTGAAGAGCGATAGCCCTTCTGGATTGTTAGAAAGGGCGATCGCTCTTTTTTGACCACAGATGGACGCAGATTAACGCGGATGTCAGAAGGTCGATCGATCTTTTGATGAATTATGGTCGATCGCCTTTCTGAATTATCCTGAGAAATGGCGATCGTTCCCTATTTCCTTTGGGGAGATTCTACCAGTTCTGATTCCTGAAGACGTTGCGATAATAGGCAATCTTCAAAGCTGAAAGCTTCTGAGTCTAGAAAACTAGCGATCGCCATTTCGATCGCAGCTTCCAGAGAGCATTCTAGCTGCGTAGCTTTTTCCATCAGGGCGACTTTCACATAGTCCGGCAAATGGGTCATCAGCGAATGAATAGCGGATGGTGGCAAGTGTTGGATGTTGAGGGTATGATTCATTGTTCTCTGGGGATTTTAACGTTGTAGGGAGGATTTGTAGCTTGCAGGATGAGGGTTTCTAATTCATATAATAACCCTGGTTTTTGCCATTGGTTGAGGGTAACAAAGGCGATCCTTACATCATCTGGATCGTAGCGATCGAGCCAGCCCCAGAGAAAGGCTTTGTGACCGCCTCGGAGTCGATCGCGGAGGTTCTTGGCTTTGCCGATGTAGAGCAATCCTTCGGTGCGATGTCGAAAGGCGTACAAACCAACTTTAGCAGGAATGGTGTCGAAGTCGCGGCTGAGGGGATGGCATCGATCGAAGGGGGTAAAGGCGAGAGTGTCGAGAATTTGGCGGGCTTCTTGCTGGATGGGGGTGGTCATGGAAATTGGGAGATGGAAGCGGTTATTCCATCCTACAAGCAGAAGCGAGATCCATTTTGGATAGTTCCAAAATGGATCTCGCTTTTATTTTTGGTGAGAGTTAGCGTCGGGCGATCGCTATAATTCCAAATAGCGCTGCAAAATCTCTTGAGCTTGGGAAAATAGCTCGGATTCCAATTGGCCGACTTGCTGTACTAATCTCGTTTTGTCGAAAGTCATGAGATCGACACAGACTAGCAAACTGTCTGCATCTAAACCATTTTGTGGGGATGCGGGTACTAATATTACAGCAGCAGAAATCCGAGGATCGTGAGCACGAGCGGAGGTAAACGGCAAAACAGTCACTTTGCTGCGTCGCTCGTTAAACAACGTACCAGAAATCACTAATGCCGGTCGCGTTTTGCGTATTTCTGTTCCTACTGACGGATCGAATCTAGCTATCCAGATACTTCCCAGTCGGTAATCGCTTGAGCTTGCCATTCCTCATCCCATCCTAAATCTAATTCGTCAATTAGCTTACAAGCTTCTGCTAAAGCTTGGTTTTCTTGTTGTTTTCGCCATTGTTTTAAGAGAGATTCGATCAAAGCACTGGGGTTTGGCGCTTTTTGATTGACGTATGTGAGTAATTGGCTGAACTGACAATTATTTGTGAGTTGAATGCAAAATAAGGGCGATCGCCCTTCTGAATTGTTAGAAAGGGCGATCGATCTTTTTTGACCGCAGATGGACGCAGATTAACGCGGATGTAAGAAGGGCGATCGATCGTTTGGTGAGTTATGGGCGATCTGCCTTCAGAATATGGGAGAGAAAGGGCGAGGGATCATCCGACTATCTAAGAACTTTATTTTGTGCTTCCCAAAAAGCTTGTAAAGGACTCATTGTTCTTGCTGTTAGTTCATTAATTGCAGCTTTTGCTTGGGTTACACCAGGTGAGAGGACATTTAGAGCTGCATTTTTATCTGATGTCGTTGCAACAGTTAAATGAAGGTGAGGAGCCATCCCTCCTATAATCCCAGGACTACCAATAACTGTTTCCTTAGCAGTCACTGGTTGATCAATTTTACTTTTACCCGATGCTAGATGTAAGTACCACCAAAAACGATTGACACGTTTTCCGTCTACCTTTTCCTGAACACAAATAGCCCTTCCGCTACCAGGTCCATAGTCAGAGATGTCTTGAACAACTATGCCATCAACTGGCGAGTGAATCACATTTGTGGTCGAAGCTGACATATCAATCCCAGAGTGAATCCAACCAACTTTATTGCCTATTTTTGCTTTCTCGATGTAGCCTTTGTCATAAGCATAACCAGCGTCGGATTCGAGCAAGCTACCTTTGAAAATTGCCTTGGAAAGATCAACATACATTTGACGTACTTTTTGACTGCGTTCAATCGTCTGAAGTTCCGAGTATAACTTAGAGTTATTCTTCGGATCTTCTTGATTAGAATAGAGAAAAGAATCACCTGTCTGCAAATCCCACCAACGATCGTCACCTAAGATTGGCTGATTAGGAACAGATATAGATGGCACAGATACAGATGGCTTACCATCTCCTTCTCTGTATGCGATCGCCTTAACGCCATTCCAGGAAATGTAACCCTTCTCAAAGTATTGGATTAGCGTTCCATCCCCTTGGCCCTTTTCTGCACTCTTCGGAGCGCCCAACCAGCCATCCAATCCACCTGTTTTCAAGAATTCCTGACGTATGGCACCATAAAGCGGGAAAGTTCCATTTTTACTGCTAACAATTGACCCTTTGTCAAATGTCTGATAGCTCACGCCATTATAGTTGATGACATCAGAAGTCGGATTGCCCAGTGTTCCTTTAGAATTCTGGAAAACTGGATAAAAATTGCCACCAATCGTGTGCCCGTTGAGAAAAATTGAACTAGGTGGCAGCGTTGGGCTTGGATTGATTGGGCTTGGATTGATTGGGCTTGGATTGATTGGGCTTGGATTGATTGGGCTTGGATTGATTGGGCTTGGATTGATTGGGCTTGGGAGGCAGTAATGGGGGGTTTCCAGGCGGGTAGCCCTTCGTGTATGCACTCGGTACCCAGTAAGATTTGCCGTTTTGATTTATCCGAAACCACAAAGCATCTGGCTTTTGTGTGGTGAGATCCGGGACTATTTCCCCGTAAGTCCAAGCATCGAAAGTGAAAGTCTGACCTTTAGATCCAATACTCACATTGCTACGATCGTTAAAACTAGGGCTATTGCGTAGATTCACACCAGTAGTTGACCAAATAATCGATGTAAAACTTCCTGTTTTTATGTCATAAGTCGCCCTTTCCCAAGGGGTAACTTTTCCTTCTAAACCCCAAGTTGTCGGACTCAAGAAAGGACTAGGCGTGTAACTTTGCGGCTTTGTTTCCTTCGCCACTTGCACAGCCTTATTCAAATTCACCACCCCAAAACCCGTTTCCTCATCCCATCCGGGCTCCTTCAAATCGATCGCACTTCCAGTCAAAACATCGATAACCTGAGTCACACTCAAAGCAGGATTGCTATCCCAAACCTTAGACAACATTCCCGCCGCCTTAGCTGCG
>NZ_JAEQCB010000089.1:0-18248 GCF_020738785.1 Microcoleus sp. PH2017_05_CCC_O_A
GCAGTGAACCCAACTCCTGACATCAAAGTATACAGTAACTCTTGTTGGGGAGCAAATACATTTTTTGTATCGTTAGCAATAATCACGCTCCAGCCCAATTCTGGCATATTTTCTAAGGCTTTAATAGGAGCATAAGTAAGCAATTGCTTAGCTCCATCAATGCGATCGATATCTATGGCACTGTCAATTTTTTTGTTAGCTTGCATTTTGGCAAAAACACTAAAATCTGAGGCTGCATCTCTGCCGATCTGCTCAGCTTCTGTTGCCGAAAAAAACTTGCCATTGCCATCAATTAAATGGAATTCCTCTTTTTTTAATCCTTCAGAACTTCTGGTTAGCTTGTTTTGTGTTTCCTTAAAAGTCTGCTCTAAATAAGTTATGGGCGTGCGAGTCCTGATGACGGCGATAGTTTCGTTAGTATTGACATCCACAACCGGAGCCGCCGTAAAAATGGCATATTTGCCGTCTGTTGACTTTATAGGCTGCATAATTACAGCCTGATTAGTTTTTGTTACTTCCTGAAAATAGTCCCGCTTTCCCAAATCTACAATTTTTTCTCCACGGGATTGCAAAATAGTATTTCCCTTGAGATCGGCGACTGCAATGCTGTCGTAGCCTTCGTCTTCTTCTATATATTTATCTAACATGGCTTCCTTTTGAATGGTTGAAGTCGTTTGACTGACTCTGGGGTCGTTAAGTATGCTTAATCTTGCTAGTTGCTTGATATCTTGGTAGCGTTCTAACATAAAATTGCTGACTTCATTGGCAGTAGCGAGCGCCCGCGTTTCTTGATAATTAATTACATAGCTAGTGATACTTTGATTGGCTAAGAAAAAAGTTATTGCCCCAGTTAAAATTACGGGAATTGTTCCGAGGGCGATCGCAAAAACAATCGCTTTAATTCTTAAAGACATTTTTTTCATTGGTTTTTCATAATTATTAATGACTCATACCATTTGAGACTTGAGATTTTAGATGGGTGCATCTGGTTTTTGAAGAGGGCGAAGCATGACCGCATATAAGTTATTAGTTGTAATCCCATATTTTCTGCGGTCATGCTTCGCCCCTACGGATATATTCGCCTTGCGTGAGATGCACCGTTTTAGATTTTAGATTGAATAATTGGGATTGACTAATGAGTATCGGGGCTGAGAATACAGACTTACTGTTTAATTTTGTTTTCAAACTATCAGAACTTATAACTATGCTAAACAACTGCTTTTAAATCTAAAGCAGCTTCATTCAATTTTTGAGTGCCAATTTTAGTTTGAGTGATACCGCAAGCTGTTTGTGCTGCTGCTTGGTTGAGAGAGTTCATCGCTTCCACCACTTGTTCGATCGCGATTGCTTGCTGTTTGGCATTCAGCGAAATTTGCTGAGAACTCAAAACTACGTTGTTAATTGCATCAGCTACTCCAGCAAATGCTGCGGCAGTTTCCTCCGCAATATTTACGCCAGATTCTACCGTTTTAGTTCCTTCGTCTGTCACCATGACTGTTGAGTTGATCGCGCGCTGAATATCGGCGACTAAGAGATTTATTTGTGCGGCAGATTTTTTACTGCGATCGGCAAGTTTGCGAATTTCTGACGCGACAACTCCGAACCCTTTGCCGTGTTCGCCGGCTCGCACTGCTTCGACAGCCGCATTTAGTGCTAACATATTAGTCTGATTTGCTAAGTCGCTAACTACGGTTGAGATATTGCCAATGCGATCGGTTTGCTCGCTCAACTGCATAATTTGTCCTTGCATATCCTGCACTTTTGTTTTCAGTATTGCCATTGCTTCTAAGGTTTGTTCCACAGCTTTTGTACCGCCACCAGCTAAAGTTAAAGCTTGCATTGCTTGACTTGCGGCAGTTTCTATCTGCTGTGAAGTCGCCCTAGAAGATGCACCCAATTCGTCCATTGTGGTAGTAGTTTCATTGACTGAAACTGCTTGCTGGCTTGCCATTCGTTCCTGTTCTTCAACTGTGGCGGCAATCTGGGCGGAGGAACTGGCGATCGAACTAATTGTGCGATCGATAGTTCGAGCAATTCCTGACGAAATCAGCCAAGCAACAGTGGCGCCAAGCAGCAGTAGCAGTATCGAACCAAACACCAGCGTCGATACCAAAAAGCTTAAAGATGCCTTCGTGATTTTAGTTTCTTGCTTAATAATCTTTAATTCTGTTTCCCGAAATTCCCGGTTCAATTCCACGAATTCATTCACAAATTTGGTATACTTGCCTGTATTAAATATAGCGAGGGCTTCGGCTGTCTGATTTTGCTGAAATAAGCGAACTATTTCGTTAGAACCATCATAATATTCTTTGACCAGATCCAACATTCTCCGCAAACGGGCTTTTTGTTCGGAATTTTCAACAATCGGCCCTAGATTGATCCCTGACTGGCGAGCCAAGTCTGCACCTGTTTTAAAATCGTTTAAGAACTGCTGATTTTTATTAATTAAATAGCCGCGCATTCCCCGTACCATTTGCTCCGTACCTACGGACATATTACTTGTTTCTCCGATCACATTTTCTACTCTTTCCACTTTTTTGAAAGTCTCAAAAACCTGACTCGTAGTAACGAGAACTAAGACTGGCAACCCTAAATAAATAGCTGCTGGCGCTAGATATCCGACGAGCATCTTGTTTCTAATATTTAGTTTTTTAATGGATAAAAACATATTTTTGCGTTAATTTAAGATAGCATTTGCGTTACTAAGGTTGCGATCCTGCGATAGTGGTTGGGAGTCCGGCGTTGGCAACGGAAATGGGCCAGCCACTTCTGGGACTGATGCCGTCCAGTGACAGTAGAAAATAGTATCATAGCAAATTCTGTTCTCTTACTCTCTTTTCTTTAGTTTCGGGTGGCGCTGACATCGTTTTTGCAGGTGCGATTCCGATTTGGCCTTCAACAGTTGACAGTTGACAGTTGACAGTTGACAGTTTGAGAGCGACCTCTACTTAGAAGGAAGAGGATTGGAGTAATGAATAGTCGGATTTTAGTTTCTCCCGATCGGGGAGAGGCTTTCAAACAATTCTTTATGGTAAAATCTTTCTTCAAACCTCCTCATCAACAGCAACTCCTCCTTTTGTTAATAGTTTCTGCAAGTTCAGAACAGCGATAAGTTTTTCCTCGTAAAAAGCGGTGCCTCGAAGATATTCGCGGTTGGCCGAATTTAGTGCAGCAGGAATAGTCGCAATTTCTGCCACATTTAAATGTATAATATCTAAGATTTCGTCAACGACTATACCGGCGACCAAATCTTCAATTTCAACAACGATCGCCTTTGAGAGAGATTTTGTGTCGCCTGACATATTTAAAACATTCCGAATGTCCACTAGGGTGAGAATCTCGCCCCGCAAATTCATGTTGCCAATAATGCGATCGGGAGTGCAAGGAATTGGAGTTACTTGGCGAATGTCAGTGAATTCGCGCACTACAGCTAGGTTAATACCAAAGTATTCGCTGTTTAAAACAACTACGGCGAGGGACATATCAATTGCTGCGGAATTTTCGCGATCGCCCTGCTGCCTCAAATTCTGGGCCCTATCTCGAAAAATCGCCTTTTCTTGGGCTGTAGCATTCGGACAAAAAACGTGAATTTTGGCCAAAACTTTAGTATCTTCCACTAACAATTTTGGCTCTATTTCTAACTGCAAATTGGCGGTTTCTAGGTTGCCGGATGCCGCTGACAGTCCTGCATCGCTTGCAGACACTGGGATTTGGGCTTCTGTTTTGTCGGGAGAATATCGAATTAGCCGATCGAGATCCAGCAGCATAATCATATCGGCCCCGCAGCGGGCAAATCCAGCTAAAAAATGATGGGGGGCTTCTGGGTTGTCTCGCCCGTAAGATAGCTGGGGAGTTATGGCATCTGCGGGGATCTGCTTAACTTCGTTAACTCGATCGACAATGATGACAAGTCGAATTTCTTGCCATTCTATGACGATCGCACTATCTGTGACAGAATAGTCCTGCCAAACGTACCCAAAACGGAGATTTAGATCCATCACGGGCAGAATGGATCCTCTAAGATCGATCGCCCCAACAATATCTTGAGGCGCTTCGGCGATCGGTGTCAACTCCGGGAGAAAGAAAATTTCTCTAACGCAGCCGACTTCTACGCCGCACAGCAAACCGTTATGTTCAAATATAAGATACGGCTTAGTTTCCATATTAATTCTGACAATTTATCTAGTAAGACTTGCAAAAAACACATGGTTTATGCGATCGGATTCGGTTGGGTGCATCTGGGTTTGTCAAATATGTTTGTAGGGGCGAAGCATGACCGTAGTCAATATAGGATTATAACTAATAACTTATATGCGGTCATGCTTCTTCAGGCTTCAAAATTGAGATGCACCCATTCGGTTTGGCAGCGACACACCCACAAAAAACCAGGTTTTTAGATTTTCCCAGTGCGTCAGTTTTTTTGGCTGTACAATTTTACCAATTTTTTTTGAACATCAATCAATACTTGACTCGCTGTCATTTTTCCCTGTTGCTCGATCGGAGTATTGGGCGGCAGTTGTTTGAGAATATCGCAAGATGACTTGTACATTTTAATAGCTATATTTAGCTTACCTTCTTTATGGTATATATTCCCGAATTCGAGATAAGCTGAAACAAAAGATGGGCAAAGATAAATAACTTTTCTTAAATATATTTTAGCGGTTTCCAAGTCGTCCTGTTCTTCAGCAATCTGAGCTTGCAAATAATAAGGAAATACTGACATAGTATCTAGCTTACTAGCTCGCTTGCAGTATTCTACCGCCTGAGAATACTGGCCTAAATTTGCATAAATTTGAGCGAGCAAATAATCAGCTTCAAAATTTTGAGATTGCAGGTGGAGCGCCTGTTTTGCTTTATCAATTGCCTCAAAATAAGCTTTATTTTTTAAACAAGCTTTTGCCTCTAATATAAGCATCTGAGGCGTTTTGCTATCAGCTTTTTCGGCTGCAATTTTTGGGGATAAACTAGATATCTTCTTGTTCGCCAGATCGCCCTCTAAATAGCGACTTCGCAGCATCTTTCCCAGCCCGGTACCTGCTGTTAACAGCGACAGCGACCCGACATCCCCAAAATTGCCGTTAGCAAAACTAGCTGGCACCGTTTCCCCTTTCCTCGGTAGCAACTGACCGCTATGGTCGCCCAATTCCAATTTATTTCCCGATTCCCCAAACGCCGATTTTGTTTTAGATTCTGGTACAATCAAAGACTTTTTTTTACCTGGTTCCTCCTCTAGGACATTCTTGGCTTGATAAACAACCGACTCCGGGAAACTCTTTGGTTGAAAATCGTTCATCACGTGACTGTGAATTTCAGCGTGACCAGTCATTAAATATCCTCCAGGTCTTAGCGTTTTGGCAAACTTTTTCAATACCTGTGAAATATACTGAGCTTCAAAATAAACAAAAACATTTCGGCATAATATCAAATCCATGTTATGAAGATCTGTGTAAATATTAGGAAAATTATCTGTCACTAAATTTACAGATCTAAAGCTGACAAATTGGCGCAAGTTCTGGTCTATTTCCCAATCGGTTTTCCGCTGAGAGAAATATCGATTTTGCAGTTCCGGGTCAACTAAGCGAAAAGACCAAGGGCTATAAATTCCTCGCTGGGCTTTTTCTATTGCTGCTTGATTGATATCAGTACCTAAAATTAAAATTTTCCATTTGTCCCAATCAGGAATTAGTTGGTTTAAAATAATCAGTAAAGAATAAGGTTCTTCACCAGTCGAGCAGCCGGCACTCCAGATTCGCAGTCTTGGCTTAATTCCCAATGTCTCGTGCAATTTTCTTTTGTGTGCGATTAATTCCGGAAAAATCACTTTTTCTAGGAGCAAAAACTGTCCTTTGTCCCGCATGAAATAACTTTCGTTGGTTGTCAGCAGCAAGGCTAGTTCCTGCCATTCATTTTGACTTTCCGGACTCGAAGCGGCTAAAATCTGATAATACTTGTCGGGAAAGGCTATTTTTAAAGCTTTCATTCGAGTCAAAATTTTTCGAGACAAACCCGATCGATCTTGCGGGCGAATTTGTAAACCCGTGTGAGCGGCAATTAATTCAATAAATAGCTGAATTTCTGCATCATTCATGTCAACTCTGGTAAATATAGCCTTTCTCAGAAAGATGAGGTACTATCGGGCATCGGGCATCGGGCATCGGGCATAGGGCATCGGGCATAGGGCATCGGGCATAGGGCATCGGGCATCGGGCATAGGGCATAGGGCATCGGGCATCGGGCATAGGGCATCGGGCATCGGGCATAGGGCATCGGGCATAGGGCATAGGGCATCGGGCATCGGGCATAGGGCATAGGGCATCGGGCATCGGGCATACCTCATTTTTTTGATAACCGCTTTATGTTTATTTATAATCTGTTATTATAGGGGGTTGGGAATTAGTCAGTAGTCATTAGTCATCAGTCATTAGTCATCATTGGGAATTGGAAATTGGGGGTTGGAAATTGGGAATTAGTCAGTAGTCATTAGTCATCATTGAGGGTTGGGAATTGGGGGTTGGAAATTGGGAATTAGCCCGATCGCACTTACACACAAAAATCACAGCAACGGAAATAATATCACGTGCGGTCGATATACCAGAAGATTCTGGTCTACGCAGTGTACCACGCTACCAGAATCATGGTTAATTGAGCCCGCTTGAGATCGAAGGCAGCAGGTAGAAAACAGACAGCAACATGAAAAAAATTCGGCCGTTTGCCTTCTACCTGCTGCCTTCAAGGGGTAAGGTGCGCCCCGCGCACCCTACATGATGCCGATTCTAGATATAGGGCTGTTCACGCTGGAAAAATCCGCAGGCGGCGGTTGGGTTCTTCCCCAAAACTGTGGGATTTCAGGTGATAGTGTTCCACAAGTTCGTGCTGCATTTTGCGGACATTGGGAGAACGGGGTAAGAGTTCCACCGGCTGTCCCTTGGGAATGACAATTTGCTCGACAGCCAAGCGGGTTTCTTCGAGAGCTTCGAGTTCGTCAGAAGTACCGCTGCGGGCGAATAAGGCGAGGTCTGCCACTTCCGGGGTGCCCGGGTCGTCCATGTCCAACAGGCGCCGCAAAGCTCTCGCTACGTGGGGAATAGTCCCAGCTTTGATTGTGTGCAGGGGAACTTGGCGAGTTTTGGCCAAGTGCCTCAATTTTGACTGGTTCCGCACGTTCGATCGCAAAGCCAACACCACGTCAGCACTTTCAATATCCTTAGTCAACTGCACCGGCAGGTTCAGGGTGGAAATCACCTGTTCGAGCTGGTGGCGAGCTATGCCGTAAGGATAAACGTGGAGGGGCAAATCTTCGCCGTTAGGGCCGACATTCTGGGAATAACGACCCCGTTGCTGCGGTACAGGTTCCACGGACAGGGATTCTTCGAGGAGTTGCTCGAAATACCGAGTCTCAGGAAGTACCGGCGCGCTGTTAGCAGCGGTAGCAGCAGCGAATTTCTCGTTTTGAGGGGGCATCGGCACCATTTTCCCGGCACTCCGCCACCCAGAAATCGGCGTGACGGGCCGCATTGCTGATACCGCAGCGGGGCCTGAGGCGGAAGCTGGCATCCCTGGAAACCGGACGGGGGGAGATGCTGACTCGCGCTCGATCGTGACTTCTCCGCTGTCGCTGACGCTTCTGATTTGCTGGTTCGGTTCGCGTCCCCGCAGCAGGCTGTCGATCGAATCTGAGACTCGTTCGTGGATTACCCAGCGCTGGCGTTCGAGCATTTCGATCGCAATTTCAAAAGTTGGCGGTGATTTGCGTTCCAAAACTGTCTTTTGAGAACCGCGGCGCCGGGCCTCGTCATCTCCCAGCGTCACCGCTTGGATGCCCCCGATTAAGTCGGCCAGAGTCGGATTTTTCATCAAGTTTTCGATCCGGTTCCCGTGGGCGGTACCGACCAATTGCACGCCCCTTTCCGCGATCGTCCGAGCGGCCAAAGCTTCTAATTCCGTGCCGATTTCGTCAATCACGATCACTTCCGGCATATGGTTTTCCACTGCTTCGATCATGACTTGGTGCTGGAGTTCGGGACGCGAAACTTGCATTCTGCGAGCTCTGCCGATCGCCGGATGCGGGATATCTCCATCTCCAGCAATTTCGTTGGAGGTGTCGATGATTACCACCCGTTTTTCCAAGTCATCGGCGAGGACGCGGGCGATTTCCCGCAAAGCCGTGGTTTTGCCAACTCCGGGGCGGCCGAGCATCAAAATTGATTGACCGGTTTCCACTAAATCGCGGATAATGCCGATCGTCCCGAACACAGCGCGGCCCACCCTCAAAGTCAAGCCGATAATCTCGCCGCTGCGGTTGCGAAGGGCGCTAATTCGGTGCAGGGTTTGCTCGATACCGGCTCGATTGTCGCCGCCGAAGCTGCCGACTCGATCGATACAATAGCTGAGGTCTGCTTTGGAAACTGGTGTTTGGGAAAGAGGTTCGGCCAAGGATGGAAAACGAGCTTCTGGTAGACGGCCCAAATCCATCACAACCTCAATGAGATTGTTGCGCTGCGGGTGCTGCTCTAAGGGCTGCCGGATCTCATCTGGCACGATGTCTAATAGTCTGCTGAGGTCGTCTGTAATCTGCATTCGCCTCGGTGTGTTCGGTTCAGTGGACAGTGGACAGTGGACAGTTGACAGTTGACAGTTGACAGTGGACAGTGGACAGTTGACAGTTGACAGTTGACAGTTGACAGTTCGTGGATTACGCGTGGGGTTATAAACCCGGTTTCTACGAGTTTTGCGAACAGGAACGAGAAATATAGTAAGAAACCGGGTTTCACCTGGGTGCAAGTGCGATCGCGAAATCGCAAACTACAGTTGTTAGCTATCAGTTTTCAGTTTTTTTGATTAACAACTAACAACTGACAACTAACAACTAAAAACTAACAACTAACAACTGACAACTGTCAACTAACAACTAACAACTAACAACTGACAACTGTCAACTGTCAACTGTCAACTGTCAACTGACTTTTGATCTGGGAAACTAGAGAACGAGCTAAACTCACCGCCTCCGAGAGAAGTTCTGGGACGGCTTCGAGCTGAGTCAACCGAGGTGTTTGAACTTCGGCTGCGCCGCAAGGGACTGCTACCGGAACGGCAGAAGCTCGATCGGTCTGCATTGTTTCTAATTGTTCTAAAATTGGCGATAGCAAAACCCTGGCATAGCTGCCGTAAGCTACACCTGCAATGTATTGGACAGGAGGAACTGACAAATTTTTCCCGCCATCCAAAAGCAGTCCAGAGGCTCTCAGTTTGCTGACAGTGCGATCGTTAGTGCCGCCTGCAAGTTGCACGTATCCCGGCAACTGGGCAGCCAAAACTTTTTGACCGAGTTTGACCGCTGCTCTAGTAGTTCCTATTCCAATATCTCCACTCATCGGCCTACCATCGGTTTGCCAAATTAGGGGACAAGGCAGGGGGGAAATTATTTGATAGAGTGTCCGCAAATAATCAATCAAACCGTCTCCATCGGGGCAACTAATTGCTATTACTTTAAGTTGATCTACCCAGGGATCTATGCTCGACCAAAGTCTCGCAAAATCTGCCTCTCTGCCTACTTGCGTGTGGATTTCTAGGGCATCCGCACCGGATTGCAAGATTAAAGGTGCGATCGCGGCGGGAGCAGACACGTAAGAACGAGTGTAAATTAATTGGCTCGGACAAACAGGCAGACAGCGACCGCAGCCATAGCACTGCTGGTCTATCACCCCGGAAAAACCACTACCAGCACTCTGAAAAACTATTGCGGAGGCTGGACATATTTTTTCGCAGGGCCGCCAGCAGTCCGCCGGACAATCGGCTGGGTTGAATTCGGCTTTGCGAAAATGCGGGTCTTCTCCATCGTTTAAACTCACCATCAGCAAGGGCAACCCTTTGCCGCCAAACCTGCGGTTTTGAGTTTTTGCCTGTAATTCGCTGGCAACTTGTAGGGCTTCTTTCGCTGCTGCGACGGCGGCGGGATCTGCCGCGACATCGATGCAGTCAGCACCTGCCAAGGTGTAAGCCAATGTGAGATTCCGAACCGCCGGCAGGTGTTGAAAGCTCGCCCCACAGATCAGCTTGAACCAATGGCCATCTTTTAATGAGTTTAGTGGATGATAATGTTCTGTCACCCTTATATGCTAATCCTTTCAGCTAAAAATTACTATGCGAACATTTTTATAAAATTTTTACATTTAGGTCGATACAAGCTGGAAACGCTACTGATAGCAGTAGCTATGGCGCTGTTGGCTCTATATGTAGAGGGCTACCTGATTTTTTTTTCTAAATTTGATTTTTTCCAGAGGCGTTGCCGAGGGGGAATTTGTCGAGCTGGCGATCGCTTTTATTTAAAAGTAGACCTTTTACCATAGCATATTAGAGCGGTTTTAGCAACGATAGAATCAGCCAGAGATTTTTTAGAGATTATTTAACTGGTTCCCAGGCACAGCGAAAGGAACCTATCTCATATTATGTCCCGTCGATTACCATAACAAAAACGGTTCGTAGTGCGGACTTCAGTCCGCGGCATAAGAGCGGACTGAAGTCCGCACTACGAACCTTACTTATTGCAGTCAATCGACCGGACATGATATCACTCTTGCTCTGCCTCGGCACAGGATTAAGGAGGCTCTTCCTCCGGATCTGTGTTACCAGGCACAGCCTAGTAACGAGCAGACAACGAAATATTTCAACTGTTTTAGGCTTAGGTTGATATCAATGTGTGTTCCCTGAATAGAACTCAATTCATCTTCGTTAAGCCAGCGATTCAACTAGCTAGAATGCTTGCTGAGTCGCTTGTAAGCCGTAGCCAAAGCATTACTGTCACCGACATTTCCAGGAAACAAAACGACTGGTAAATCGGGAAATAGAGGATGATCTGGCTCGGTTTTTACAACAGAACAACCTGGAATAATTTGACCGATTTGCCTGATACTTTTCAGCGACAAACCTGTACTCAACACATCATTAGAAGTAATCCCGCCCTTGCTAATTAAAAAACCGATGTCAGCAGGCAGTCCCCGCACGACATCCATCAACAAAGCAGAAACAGCAGCACCAAATTTTAACCGGACTTCAGCATTTTCAAATTCTAGTTCCTGGCGGCTGGTATAAATTACAGGCGTTTTGCTATCTGCATGAGCAGTGCGAACTTTTTCGAGGATTTCATTGAGGAATTGAGCGCGAGACTCTGGCGAATCTTCTACTAAATGAGATACATCTATTTCAATGCTAGCTGTATTGGGTTCTTCTAACAAGCGTTCCAATTGATCGGTCGTTTTCTTGACGTGGGAACCAACTATTACTGCACCAGGTTTGCCGTCTTTCACGTATTCTGCCATTTCGTCGGCTGCTATTGGCTGCGGGCCGAGGTCAGCTAAGGATGTTAAGATACTCGCTCCACTGCGGAATAAAAACTTTTTGCCTTGACTAACTACATCAAGAATGTGTTTGGCAAATGTGTTTAAATCGCCTTGGCTTTCGCCGTCAACAACTGCACATTGGTTGTCTGTCATCTCCATCAATCTATCTAAACTTCCGTAGCGGATGTCTGCGAGTAAAATGCGATCGACTGTATCAGCGTGGATGCGACCTTGGGTTTTTTCTTCTACGTAGTCGGGCAGGTAACTGTGATGGTAGCCGAAGACTGAATCTTTAGCAAATTCGGTTTCGTGCACGGGGGTTTCGACGCTGTTAACCATGAGGTAGTGCACGCTGTTGCGGGTAATTCTGCCTCCTTCAAAAAAAGCGGGAATTAGAAAATGAGCGTCGAAGGGGCCGAGTTCTTCGGCGATTACATCGGTTTCGATCGGATAGTGACCGCGCAGGGTAGAATCGGAACGGCTAACGATTAGGAAGTCTTCGATTTCTTCGATCGCGATCGCCCTTTTGAGATTTTGGCACACTTCGCGGGTAACGGAGGCTGCTGTTTCGGGAGTTAGCGATCGAGTATTTGTCAGTATAAAAAAAATCGGGGACTTGTCCCGCAGTCCCAAACGCAGGGTTTCTTCGTCCCAACGTGTCAGCAGCAAGCAACTGTGCACGGTTTGAGAACCTGTGGGATCGTCATCGAGAACTATAATCTTTGGTTTGGTAGAAGACATACTGACCTGGTTGTTAACGTCACCTTTCCAAGATATCCTTACCTGTTACCTAACAGGTAAAAATTTACAATTATGATTTTTCTTAACAATTCTCATAAATCATAAATTTAAAAACGTGTTTGAGTTCGATCGCTTCACGGGTGCGCGTTGCTACCAAATAATACTATGCACCATGGGTGTCAACTTAAGTCTAAAACCAATTTAATGTGAAGTTGCACATATTTCGATCCCCCTAAATCCCCCTTAAGAAGGGGGACTTTGATCGGAATCTTGTCCCACCCCCTACTCCCCTTATCAAGGGGGGTGCCAGGGTGATCGGAATTCGGGAGCAGCCTCATAAAAAATTGGTATAAAACCTTTGTCTCTCTCGTTTATAGCAGAGTCCATATACCCCTCGCATCCCCATTCTTAAGGGGAACTTTAAGTTAAAAATACTCTTTTCCCGCCTTATTAAGGGAGGCGCCCGGGGTGTCGAGAGCCTTACTAATTGGCGGTGGCAGCGTTTTTTTACCAGAAATAATTGGTTGAAAGCCGGAACCCTTTGGCCTAGAAATTAAAATCAGACGATTCATTACTCCAATCCTCTTCCTTCTAGGTAGAGGTCGCTGTCAACTGTCAATTGTCAACTGTCAACTGTCAACTGAATTGGCAGCATTTCGATCTTGTAACTTTTTTATTTCTGCTTGAACTCCCACAGCTAGCTGCAAAGCTTCGTTGAGCAATCGCCCCGGCTGGCTCGATCGATCGCTAATTTGCAGGGCATTCAAAGTTTTTAAATTATTGGCAAACAGTTCTGAGTTAGTATCGACAAATTTTTTGTTTTCCCTGAGAATCCTCTCGGTTTTCAAAGCTCGAACTAAATCCTCTCTGATGAGCTGCAAGGCTTTAATAACTTTTGCGCGATCGCCTATTTTGACGTTCGGATTGCCAGCATCTTCGATCCGGTCATTAATTTCGATCGCTTTGATTATACCATTATAGCGATCGACATCATCAAAAAGATGGATTAAATCTTGGTTCCGGCTGCACCAAATTTTCCAGGCATCTTCCAAGATCAAACCGGCGATCGCACCCAAGTGCAGGGCCAACCACAACAAATAAGCCCTAGGAAATATCAATACCAGCAGCCAACAGCTAATTAGAACCAAAACAATTAAACTGACTGTTTTTAAAGCTTCGCGGGCAAATTTAGTCGCAGTCGCAGGCCGGTATACGCGATCGGGCCCCGCGCCGCTGAGGTGCTTGAGCTCACCGACAGTAATTTCTAATCCCTGAATGTCAGGTCGCATAAATCTTCACAAATATTTGTTAAATATAAAGTTTTGTGGTAGAACAAAGGGCTCGTCTACAATAAACCTAACACCTTTTTAACCAAAACCAAACTATGTCCGCACGTCCTATCTACCTCGACAACCACGCCACAACCCCTGTAGACAAACGAGTAGTTGATGCGATGCTGCCGTATTTTACCGAACAATTCGGCAACGCAGCCAGCATCAACCACGTCTACGGCTGGGAAGCAGAAGCAGCGGTAAAACAGTCACGACAAATCATAGCAGAAGCGATCAATGCCTCTCCCGAAGAAATTGTTTTTACCAGCGGTGCAACGGAAGCAAATAATTTAGCGATTAAAGGCGTCGCTGAAGCCTATTTCAGTAAAGGAAAGCACATTATCACAGTACAAACTGAACATAATGCCATTCTTGATCCCTGTAAATATTTGGAAAAATTGGGGTTTAGCATTACGGTTTTACCTGTGAAAAGCGACGGACTAATTGATATTGGAGATTTGATTAAAGCGATTAAGGCCGAGACAATTTTAGTTTCTGTGATGACGGCTAATAACGAAATTGGTGTGATTCAGCCGATCGCCGAAATAGCAGCAATTTGTCGCGGAAATGACATTTTGTTTCACACGGATGCGGCGCAGGCGATCGGCAAAATCCCCCTCGACGTAGAGGAAATGAACATCGATCTGATGTCTTTGACGGCGCACAAAATCTACGGGCCAAAAGGCATTGGTGCTCTCTACGTCCGCCGCAACAAGCCGAGAGTGCAGCTAGCCCTACAAATGCACGGAGGAGGCCACGAACGGGGAATGCGATCGGGTACTCTCTACCCACCGCAAATAGTCGGATTTGCTAAAGCAGTAGAGTTAGCAATTTCGGAAATGGAGGCGGAAACAGCACGAGTTGTGAATTTGCGGCAGCGTTTGTGGGAAAATTTGAGTGGATTGGGTGATGTTGTGATGAACGGTCACGCGACGAAGAGATTGCCGGGGAATCTTAATATTAGTGTAGGCGGTGTTGACGGTCAAGCACTGCTGTTGGGTTTGCAACCGGCGGCGGCGGTGTCTTCTGGTTCTGCTTGTACTTCGGCGAAAATATCTCCTTCTCATGTTTTAGCAGCGATCGGGCGATCGGACAAATTAGCCTACGCCTCAATTCGGTTTGGGATTGGTCGGTTCAATACCGCAGCAGAAATAGATGCAGTGTCTCAACACGCGATCGCAACTATTCAATCTCTCCGACAAGCTCAAAAAGTCATGAGTTAAATATAATACCTTGTCCGGGCGATCGACTACAATAAAATTGGTTTGTAGTGAGGACTTCAGTCCTTTGATTTTTGCGGACTAAAGTCCTCACTACAAACCTGTTGATTGCGGTTTGTAGTGAGGACTTCAGTCCTTTGATTTTTGCGTACTAAAGTCCTCACTACAAACCTGTTTACAGGACTAAATTTTATTTAATACAAATCATGTCTTACTTAGAACCAAACACCTCACGGACTCTATAAATCGGCTTTCCCTGAGACTCGTGATAAGTCCGCATCATGACTTCCGCCAACAAACCAAAACAAAATAACTGCACGCCAGTCAACAACAACACCACAGCCAAAATCAGCAAAGGACGATTGCCAATAATTTGACCGAAACCCAATTTGAGGACTGTCAAATAAATCCCTAAAACTGTTCCCAATGCCATCGAACTCATTCCCAAAAGTCCAAAAACGTGCATCGGTCGAGTCAGGAACTTCTTCATAAAAGAAATAGTCAACAAATCCATCAATACTCGAAAAGTCCGCCAAATCCCGTACTTGCTTTGACCGAAACGGCGCGCGTGATGTCGCACCGGAATCTCTGCAATTCTCGCGCCTTCAATAAACGCCAAAGCCGGCAAAAATCTGTGCAACTCCCCGTAGAGATTTAAGTCTGCAACTAACTCAGATTTATAAGCTTTCAAAGAACAACCGTAGTCGTGCAAAGTTACGCCCGTAACGCGACCAATTAACCAGTTAGCAATTTTAGAAGGAATCAGGCGGCTGATAGTATTGTCTTGCCTATTTTTGCGCCAACCGCTAACTAAATCGTAGCCTTCATTTAACTTGTCCAGCAACATCGGAATATCAGCAGGGTCATTTTGCAAATCGCCGTCTAGGGTAACAATAGCACGGCCTGTCGCGCGATCGAAGCCAGCGGACATGGCAGCAGTTTGCCCGTAATTGCGGCGCAAAAGCACAGCACAAAGGTCATCGCGACTACCGGCTAGCTGCTTGAGAAGGTCAGCAGAATTGTCCGACGAACCGTCATCTACACAGATAATTTGATAGCTAAGTCCAGATGGTTGAATCGCAGAGGCGATCGCCTCAATCAGATGAGGCAAACTTTCCACCTCATTATACACTGGCACCACGACCGAAACGTCGATCGCCACCTCAGTTGCAGCCTGCTGTTCAGCCAATTTTTCCAAAAATAATGCAGCGTCCATTGTTTTGTTAGATAACATCAGTTGTCATTAGTCATTAGTCAGCAGTCAGCAGTCATTAGTCATTAGTCAGCAGTCATTAGTCATTAGTCAGCAGTCAACTGTCAACTGTCAACTGTCAACTGTCAACTACTAACTAGGTTGATAACTTGCCACAACTTTACCATATCCGCGCAATTGCTGGTAATAAGCCCGACTGACTGCATCCCCATCATCCGACAAAACATCGATACCAATACCATCGCGACCTTGAGTTTTTCCAGAACTGTGAATGTAGCGATTTTCTCCGATATACAATCCTACATGAGTGGCTTTTTCCGGCGTACCAAAAAATACTAAATCTCCCGGATCTACATCGCTAACACTAATAATAGATGTAGTAAAAGCTTCTTGCTGGTAAGCATCCCTCGGCAACCAGATTCCCGCAGCCACAAAAGCAGCTTGCATCAATCCCGAACAATCATAATTTGGCCCGACTGTACCGCCCCAAAGGTAATAATTGGATTGGTGCATCGCCTCGCGAGTAAAAGTAATTGCGATCGACAATTTATCCCTAATTTGGGCTTCAGAAAGCACCAGAGGATGATACACTGTTTCTGTGACTTCGAGCAATTCAAGATCTCGAAGAGCCAGCCATCCCGGATAATCGTCTTCGCACAGCCGCACCATCACAGCCGTTGTATCCCCCTGCACAAGGGAATCTATGCCATCTCTCCCCCCCTTGTAGCGGTGCCCCCGTGCCCGCCCTGGCTGGGGGGGGTCAAAAAAAAGCAAATGTCGCCCCTGCGCCGCTTGAGTGGCCAATCGATCGCACTTTGGGGAATCGTAAATATTTATGTGCGATCGCGCCCGATACTCCACACCATCAGATAATTGATAATTGACCATTGCTAATTGCTAATTATTTGCTATTAATTGTTCGCACTTAACGATTTATTGCCATTAGCCAACCGCCAACCGCCGTTAATCGTCAGCAGTCAACCATTAACCATGACATTTTTCCACAAAGACGAACAATTAGAAACCCTCGGCAGTAGCATTATAGATGCAGTCCAGGCAGAATTTACTGGATTGAAGGGCGATCGTACAGCAGTAACCTGGATCGTCTACGATCCGCCAGTGCGAGTCAACACAGGTGGCGCCCTAAGTCCACAAGAATTTTGGAAATATCAACCCCGAGGCTTTAGCGCCAGGGCTTCCGAACGAATTTATCCCGCCAGCATCGTCAAACTATTCTACCTTGTTGCCATCTGGGAATGGACACAAAAAGGCATGATTCAAACATCGCCAGAATTAGAACGCGCCGTCCGAGATATGATAGTTGACTCCAGCAACGACGCCACCAGCTTAGTAGTAGACGCCCTCACCGGCACCACCAGCGGCCCCGAATTATCACCAGGCCCCTTTGAAACTTGGAAACAGCAGCGAAACCTCATCAACCGTTACTTTCAATCATTAGATTGGCCGGAATTACAAAACATTAACGCCAATCAAAAAACCTGGTGCGACGGCCCCTACGGTCGCGAGCGAGCATTTCTGGGAGAATTAATGGAAAATAGGAATATGCTGACTACAAATGCAGCGGCGCGTTTGCTGCATACTATCATCGGTGGCGTAGCTGTTTCTGCACAAGCATCGCAAGACATGATGGGTTTGATGAAACGCAGTTTAGAACCAGCAGCATTAGAAGCAGATCCCGAAAATCAAGTTACAGGTTTTTTAGGTGGCGGATTGCCAGAAAATACAAAATTGTGGTCAAAAGCGGGGTTGACAAGTCAAGTTCGTCATGATGCTGCTTATATTGAAATACCTGGTTTGCGGCCGTATTTGTTAGTTGTCTTTACCGAGGGGAAAGAGAATAGCAAGAATGAAGAGATTTTGCCTTTTATCTCGCGGCAATTTGTCCAAGCAATGAAGGCAATTGATTAAATTTAGTAGCTGATGGTTGCTGCTAAATAGATTCAAATACAGTATGGATTCGGGCAGAGAAATGGTAATTTTGTTTTCGTTAGTTTAAGGTAATTTCCCCCTTGGGCTAAGGTACGTAGTTGCGCTTCAGCGCTCTTTCCTAATCTTATAAATAGCGCTGAGCATTACTTAATCAGGGTTAGGAAAATGGATAACTTGAAAATTCAGCTATAGCGGATCTAGCTCTCATATGAGGTATGTTGTTGGGCTTCAGCCCTCTTAGTCTAAGCGGTTATCGAGCTGTCAGTTATACCTCATCTTTTTGAAAAAGGCTATATATTCACTGACTGGTTTGTTTTATTTTTTCACATTGAGTCGTTCCTATCGTTGCAGCAGCAATGCCGGAGCGCTTAAGCGCAACTACGTACCTTTTTTGTCTGTCCTTTATGCTTTAGATTAGCAATTCCGGAGCGCTCAAGCGCAACTACGTACCTTTTTT
>NZ_JAEQCB010000010.1:0-60224 GCF_020738785.1 Microcoleus sp. PH2017_05_CCC_O_A
TGGGACTGGAATTGCACTTAGTTTCTGGAGAATTAAGGTTCAGAAATCCTCAAACAGGAGAGTTTCTGAAGACTTACCAGCAATCAGAACAAGAACGGCTGGCGGAACAACAAGCACGGCTGGCGGAACAACAAGCACGGCTGGCGGCGGAATCAGCTTTGCGATCGCTGATTTCTCACCTATTAAATTCGGGAATGAATTTAGAGCAAGTTGCACAAATGATGAATTTATCGACATCGGAGGCGCAGCGATTAATAGGAGAAAATGAATAGATTTCTCCCGCAACTATTTTAAGGTAGGTGTGCCGACTGCCTTTTTTTGTTTAACCAGAGGTAGTGAGAGCGCGATCGCCCGCAAAGCTTTGTCGTGAGGGCGAGATCGCCCGCATCAAATTTTTATGTAAAACATACTTGACATTAAGTAAAGCACGTATTACACTAAAGATACGGCTTGAATAGGTTCGTGCTGCAAGCTGAGGCAAAAATTTATGCAAAATCAGATCCGCGTTCTCAGAACCGAACGTCAATGGTCGCAAGCACAACTAGCAGAACGCTTGGGTGTCAGCCGCCAAACAATTAACGCCTTAGAAGCGGGTAAATATGACCCGAGTCTGCCATTAGCACTCAAAATTGCCCAACTATTTAACATCCCTATCGAAGCGATTTTCTCGCAGGAGGAAGTAACAATGTTTGCAAAGCAATCACCTTCCAATTTTTCTAACTTGCCCGAAACACCGCTCGCTCACAGATTTACCCCCAGAACGATTAAAGTTATTAAGTTGGCTCAAGAAGAAGCAGGCAACCTGGGTCATAATTGGGCCGGCACGGAGCAAATTCTGCTGGGATTAATCGAGGAAGGAACAGGAATTGCAGCTCGGGTTCTGAACGAGGCAGGAGTGAATTTCAGAGCCACACGGATTGAAGTAGAAAAAATTATTGGTCGTGGCAACGGATTTGTCACTAAAGGAAAGGCGTTTACTCCTACTGCGAGAGCAAAATCTTTGCTCGATTGTGCGGCGCGATCGGCTAGTGAATTAGGGCATTCTTATATTGATACCGAACACCTACTTTTGGGCTTGTTGCGAGTTGATAAACCCGATCGCCTCACAGAGAAAGGAGAAGGGGTGGCTGTAAAAGTTCTCCAGAACTTAGAAATAGATCTAGAAGTGCTAGAGCAACAAGTATTGCAAGTTGCTACTACAAGAGGAGAAGATTTAGGAATTGCTGCCCAAATTGAATCCCAGAGCGAATCAACCCAACAAGCTGCTTCGATAGTGGGATCTAGCGATAATTCAACAACTGACTTTGTTTCTGCCGAAATTAGCGCTCGTTTTTGTGCTTTGTTATTTGCTTGGATCGAGCCGCGTAAATTGGGACGAGCGATCGGCTATCGCACCGAATTTCACTTACCTGATGGTAATGTGCTAACTCCTCGAATCGCATTTGTTGCTGCCGAACGTCTCAAACGAGTTCCTCGCATCTATCCAGAATTAGCACCGGATATGTTTGTTGAGATTAAATCTGTTGTCGATCGATCGCCTCGATTGCAGGAGCAAGTACAAGCAGCGATCGCCTTGGGTGTTAAGGTAGGATTGCTGATCGATCCTGACGAGCAAACAGTCACGATATATCGCTCTGAAGGGGCGATCGCAACATTGCGCGATCGGGATGTGTTAACAGTGCCGGAGTTACTGCCCGGTTGGAAAATTCCGGTGGCAAATCTTTGGTCGCCGATGTTTTAGAAAATATCTGCGATCGAAACTTCCAATCTGCTATAATTAAACGCTCCAGCGCCAGAGATTACGGAGAGAAGGGAGAGTTTTTTCGATCTATTTTTGCGATCGAGCTGAATAGAGAAGCATGAGAATTATACCAAATCCGGGTTAGATATACCTCAATCGATCGGCGGTTGAAACCGCTGCTACACGCACAAAGTCCGCATATTCAGAGGACTGAAGTCCTCACTACGAACCAAATTACAATCTCGGATCAACAGGTTCGCTCTCCATCGCTAAAACTCCGAAAACGCACTCGTGGACTTGTCTCAACGGAGCACCAGCCACAAATCTCTCCAACGATTCTACACCGAGAGCAAACTCTCGCAAAGCTAAAGAACGCTTCCCGGAAAGCCCGCGCGATCGCAATTTGTCTAAATGCTCCGGCAAAGAATATTCCAAGCCGTAAATAATTCGCAAATACTCTTTACCGCGACATTTGATCGCAGGCTGTACGAGTCCTTTGCTATTGTTCACAATAAATTCCATCGGTTTAACCACCATCCCTTCTCCCCCAGCATCAGTCATTTTTTCCCACCATTGAATCCCTGCCAATTGACTGTCAAGATCGGGAATTCTCACTACTTTATATTCAGTAGCTAACAGCAATTCTAGGTCAAAATTACAGATTTCTGCTATCTGTTCCATGTGCCAGCAGTGATTCTGATCGGTGTGAACATTTCCCTCGGTTGCCAAGATGTGGAAAGGCGCTAACTTGAGGTCGGAGATGGATTTCACGGGCCAGCAGTAGCGCTGGTAGGCATTGACATAGCGATCGGCTAAATCGGCTCGTTCCCGGTAGCTAGCCAACACAGAATCAACCTCAACTCCCCGCTGTTTCGCCTGTTCTAGCTGCTGAATCGCCTCTGCAAACCCGTGACGGGATGCGGTTCCCACGGCAGCATATTGTTCTTGCAATAAACCTTGAGCTTTGGCAGACCAAGGCATTAATTCGCAGTCCAAACACACCCAATCGGTTTTAAATTTATCCCAAAAATTGCTGGCAGAAAGAGCGCGATTTACCCGCGTTAAAAACTCGGTTTCTAAGGTAGAATTATCGAAGAAATGGCGACCTGTACGGGTGTAACAAATGCCAATGCTGTTGTTGAGAATCCCAAAGCGCCGTTTGGCCGCCGATTCATCGCGGCAAACAATGACAACTGCACGGGAACCCATGTGCTTTTCTTCGCAGACAACTGTTGATACGCCCTGCTGTTGGTAGTAGTTAAAGGCTTCGGCTGGATGTTCTAAAAGTCCGGGTTCTTGGGAGGTAGCAGCGGGAGACATGGTGGGCGGTAAGTAAATCAGCCATTTGGGATTGGCGGCAAATCTGCTCATTACTTCTAGGGCTGCGATCGCATTTTCTGCGCGAATTGTTATGTTACGTTGCAGCCTGGTTGAAATCATGCGTTTTCCGAGCACGTCGGCAATATCCAGCACGTCATCAAACTGCTGTTGGGCGGTGAGATTTGTGGCGGGAAAACTGTTATCTGGAGTTGCAATGGATGGAAATGCGATCGGTTTGGCTGGTTCGCAGTAAATCATCGCAGCAGGAACGCTGACAAATTCTCTTTCAGGATACCGCAAAGCTGTTAGCTTGCCGCCGAAAACGCAGCCTGTGTCAATATCAACAGTATTGTTCAACCATTCTGTTTCGGGAATCGGGGTATGTCCGTAAACAACAGCAGCTTGACCTCGATATTCTGCGGCCCAATTGTAGCGGACTGGTAAGCCGAATTCATCGATTTCGCCTGTGGTTTCTCCGTACAATGCGAAATCTCGAACGCGGGCCGATGCGCGTCCCTGAAGTTCTGCTTTCATTCCGGCGTGGGCGACGACTAATTTGCCACCGTCGAGGACGTAATGCCCGATTAAACTATCTAGAAATTGGCTAATTTCGCTAACTGCTGATTCGCGCAATTCATCCGGTAAATCTGCAATTTCTGCTAAGGTTTGTTCGAGTCCGTGGTTGATTTTGACATTTTTGCCGCTGAGTTTTCGCAATAATTTGATGTCGTGATTTCCGGGGACGCACAAAGCGGTTGATGCTGCTACCATGTTGCGGACGAGTTTGAGGGTGTCGAGAATGCGCGGGCCTCGATCGACCAAATCGCCCAAAAACACGGCTTTACGACCTTCTGGATGGGCGTAGGTGGGATAATCCCAAAAGCCAGATGCGCTGGATGGTTCGACAATTTGATAGCCCAACTGTTGCAGCAATTGTGACAATTCGCCACAGCATCCGTGAACGTCACCGATGATGTCAAAGGGGCCTGTGTCCTGTTTGCGGTTGTTCCACAGCGGTTGTCTCTCGATTTGGGCTGCTGCGATGTCTTCTGGGGAACGGAGGATGTGAACGTAGCGGAAGCCTTCGCGATCGAGATTTCGGAGCGATCGTCTTAAATTTTGAACGTGGCGGCGAATGACATGACTGCCAAAATTGCGGTTTGGACGCTGTTGATTGCGATCGGCACACAATTTTTCGGGCAAATCCAGCACAATTGCTACTAAAAAGCAATGATATTTTCGGGCTAATTCTAACAGCGGTTTGCGACTTTCTGGCTGCACATTCGTAGCATCAATCACAGTTAATTTACCCGCAGCCAGACGTTTAGCAGCGATTAAATGCAGCACTTCAAAAGCATCAGCGGTAGCCGCTTGATTGTTTTCGTCGTCGGAAACCAGGCCGCGGCAGTAATCGGATGAAATGATTTCTGTCGGTTGGAAATGCTGGCGCGCAAAGGTAGATTTGCCGGAACCCGATGCACCGATGAGCAGGACTAAAGATAGTTCGGGAATTGTAATTTTCATGGTTTAATAATATTATTCAGCAAACATCTGCGCCAGAATATCTAAAACAGCTTTTTGTTCGTCAGCGCTGATTTTACCGAGATATTGAACTAATCGATTTTTGTCAACAGTCCGAATTTGATCCAGGATAATTTGTCCATCTTTGCCTTGAAAATTACAAGCTATCCGGCTGGGATATGCTTGCCCCTTCGTTGTCATTGGAGCAATGATGACAGTGGAAATGCGCTTGTTCATATCATCGGGTGAAATCACTAAACAAGGTCTTGTTTTCTTAATTTCACTGCCAACAGTGGGGTCGAGATTAACTAAAAAAACATCAAAACGTTTGACTACCATTGCCACTCATTCTCCTCCCACTCAGTAGTTATGACATCATCAAGCAGGACATCATCATGTTGTTCTGCCATTTTTGCGAACGCTTCTTCCCAACCAGCACGCGGTTTTATAGCTGCACGAATGACGATTCGATCGCCCTGAACTTCGATTTCTACTGCTTCACTAATACCAATTTGCTCTAATAAAGATTTAGGAATGCGAATTCCTTGAGACCGATCGACTTTAATTATCTGGGTTTGGATAGATTTGCTCATAGCTGAAGCCTGCCTTTTTCCAAGTTTAACTACATTGTAAGCACAAAAAACTGTAGCAGTTATTCTATCAAAGCAAATATTGCCATTTGTGTAGGCGAACCAAGTGCTAAATCCTCCGATCCAACGGATCGAAACTCCACCCTAAAACCAAACCGTTCAGCCACCCCATTCGCCCAAGTCTGAAACTCTGCGCGCGTCCACTCAAAGCGGTGATCGCGGTGGCGAAATTTACCCGCCGGCAAGTTTTCAAACCGAACATTGTACTCAACGTTGGGAGTTGTGACGATCGCAAATTTCGGCCGCACAAACTCAAACAAAACCCGTTCAAAAGCAGCCAACCGTTCTAAATCGAGATGTTCGATCACCTCAATCACCGCTGCTGCGTCAAAATCAGTCAAGCGGCTGTCCCGATAAATCAGGGAACTTTGGATCAATTGTAAGCGAGATTGCTGTGCGGGAGAAAAGCGATCGACCTGCAATCGTTCCTTAGCGATTTCCAACGCCCGAAAAGACACATCGACTCCGGTAATTTGGGCGATCGCACTTTCGGCTAAAAGCAATCGCAGCAGTTTTCCCTCACCGCAGCCCAAATCTACCACTCGCTGAGCACCGCGGGCTTTTAAAACAGTCATCACAGCTTCTAAACGTTGTTCGTTGAGGCTAATTCGCTGTTCTAAAACTTCCTCTTCTAAAGCACGAGAAACTTCGCTTGCATCGCAGTCAAGATTATCTTCTTCTGCTAATTGTGCCACAGCAAGGCGAGTCAAACGGCGCTGGCGTTTCAAATAGCGATCGGCAATTTGTTCGCGGGCGGGATGCGAGTTCAACCAACCTTCGCCGTGACGCAATAACTTCTCGATTTCATCATCGCCCACCCAATAATGTTTATCGTCATCTAAGACAGGAATTAGTACATAAAGATGACTCAACAAATCCGCCAACCGCACTGTATTTTGCAGTTCCACAGCAAAGTAAGGACTCGCGCCCCACTCGGGAAATTGTTCGTCAAGAATCAGCGGTTTTGCTGCGACTTGATAGCCCAGCGGCTCAAACATTTGGCGCAGGAACTTCTCGCCCCCGCGACAGGGCAAAACCGACAGCTTAACTGTCAGCGGAATGGCAGTTTCTGCGAGTTCTGGACGGTCTTTGCAGCGCCCGGATAGGGCGGTACGGAAGACCTGGGCGAGGGCGACACTGAGAAAGGATGAGGCTACGTAGGGGCGATCGTTGACGTATTGTTCTAAAGGGCGATCGCCCGATTTGGTCTTACCGCGCACCAAACCAACCGGATCGACATCTAACAGCAAAGCTGCCGTGCACTTGTCTGCATTTGCTTCAGGATAAAACACGCTGGCTTGTCCGAAAGTCATCGGGAAGCATTGAAGGCGATCGGGATGTTTGTGCAGCAAATAGCCTAAATCCGTAGCAGGGACGCGAGTTGTGGAGATAGTTAATAACATAATATTGGGAATTGGGCATCGGGCATCGGGCATCGGGCATCGGGCATTGGGAATTGGTGTTTGTTATTTCATAATTACTTCTTTTTACTAATGACTAATGACTACTGACTACTGACTAATGACTACTGACTACTAAGATTGCTGTTTTTCCACACTTCCCAAATTCAACTTAGCGCGCAATTCATCCTTAATCCGATTTAAAATAGAATCCTCATCCAAAGAAGCCAAAATCTTACTCACCACAGCCTTCGGCCCATCATCACCCCAAGAAGCACCATTAGCCAAATAAGCCTTAGTAACTTGACCAATTCCGTAGCAAGAAACCCCAGCAATTGCAGCTTGAGTCACAGCCACAGAAACATAAGGCCCCAAAGCCAAACCACCCGTCGCCGGCGTCGCCAAACCCAGCAATCCTTTCAAAGAACTTAAGCCAAAATTCGCTAACAATTCCCCCGCAGTAATTCCCCCCATACTAATCGCAATCTTTTGCAGCAATTCCACCGCCCCCGCTTCGGTCATCGGAATGCCGTAAACTTTAGATAGAGTTAATATCATCACCACATCAATTACCGCCCCGCTGAGAATATCAACTATTGTAATTGGATTCAGGGCGATCGCCACAGCTTTAGTCATTACCCCATTCCAGATAATCCGGTTAGCAGCATCATCGCGAATCTCCATTTTTCGCTGCACCAACTGCTCGTTAATATCCCCCGCACAGAGCATCGTATTCAGCGCCACCAAAGATTTACCTTCTCTGTCTAAAATCTCCAAAATTTTTAATTTTAAATCTTGTACTTGTGGTAAACTGCGCGTCATTTTTACTCCCATACTTCCGTCGGGACGGCGCACCGCCTGCGCTGTCAAAGGTGAAGCCGCCGACATCACAATTTCATCGGGAGATAGCAATTCTCTCACGCGATCGTCCCGGATTTTATGATAAATTGCCAGCCTGTCTGCATCGGGATACTGGTCAATTTTATTAAACACTAATAACATCGGTTTTCCGGCTTCCCGCAACTGCGAAAGTGCTGCGTATTCTACTTTTGTAATATCGCCAGCCACCACAAACAAAATCAAATCGGCTTGTTGCGCGACGCGACGGGCTAAAAGTTCGCGAGTTTCGCCGTCAACTTCATCAATTCCCGGAGTATCGATTAATTCTACTTGCGACAAACGGTAAATAACCGGCGAAAGTCTATCGGGTAAATCATCATCAACACCATCTCCGACATCCCACTGGCCAATAGTTGTGGTGCGAGTCACCCCGTGAGTCGGGCCCGTTTCAAACACATTTTGACCCAAAAGCGCGTTCAAAACCGAAGATTTTCCCCTTCCTACCATCCCAAACACAGCGATTTGCACGCAAGCGCGCTCTAGCTTGTCGAGCATGGTTTCCAAGCCGCCAATTTCCGGCTCCAGTCCAGTTCGCTCTTGTGCTGTCAAATCGAGATTTTCTACTATATCTCGCAGAGCATCTTTGGCGCGGCGCAGGTTTAGTTCTGCTTGAATGTCTGCGAAGCTTAATATTGTGTCGTCTAATTCGCGATCGACATTTGAAAAATCCGATACTTCAGTCATTGTTACCTGATGTTATAGCTTTGCTTTACTTAAAGTTTCTACCGATATGATGCTATTCTAGCTTTTTCTGTGGGCTTTGTACATTAGGGGTAGGGCAATGGCGTGTTTATAATCCGGGTATGGACACAGCAATGCTGTGTCCTCATCCTGGTAAGGACACAGCAATGCTGTGTCCCTACAGATATCATGTAAAACTTGTTTAATTTACAACAATGATTAACCGCCTCCAAATAATAGCCAGTTATCCATTTCCATTACGTGTAATAATTTTCCTCTTAATCTTAGCAGCAATCTGGCTACCGCTAGCCGTACCAATTTATCTCTTAGTTAAAGATAGTAACCTAGCAACCATTCTGACAATGGGATTGCTGTTTACCGAGTTTTTGTTGCTACTTCCGCGCTGGGGAAAACAGGTTTACAGACAAACGCAATTGCTCAAAAGTTATGGTTTAGTAAATACGCGACAAAACGGTTTTGAGCTTTTGACGGGATTGGCGATCGGCATTTCGATTACTTTCACCCTATTTTTTGTGCAAGGGCTGCTCGGCTTTGTCGCATGGCAAAATTCTCATAATTTGCCGAGAATCATCGCAGAAGGGCTATTAAGCGCCCTGGGAGTGGGTTTTGCAGAGGAGTTGGTATTCCGGGGTTGGTTGTTCGACGAGTTGCAGCGGGATTACAGTTATCCGATGTCTGTGCGGGCGAACAGTCTGGTGTTTGCCCTATCTCATTTTATCAAACCCGTGGAGGCAATGCTGCGGACTTGGCCTCAGTTTCCGGGGCTGTTGTTGCTGGGTTTGATCCTGGTTTTGGCAAAGCGAAGTTGTCAAAATCGATTGGGTTTGTCGATCGGGCTTCATGCAGGTTTAGTCTGGGGATACTATATAATTAACGTCGGAGAGTTAGTGCGATATTCTGGCTCTGTGCCGGATTGGGTGACTGGAATTAATGGCAATCCGTTGGCTGGTGCGATCGGGCTATTGTTTTTGAGCGTGTTGGCTGTGGGAATGCGGCAGATGTCCCAACAGTCCAAAGGTTTGTAGTCAGGACTTTAGTCCTTCTTCCCAAATTTTCACCCTTGATTCTATAGTCTCTTAGAGAGGGACATCGTTTGTATAGACGCGGTTTAAACCGCCAATTATTCTACTCTACAACCAACCTGGGGAACTTTTTATGCAGCTTGCTGAACTTCTACCACTCGTGAAAAATTTGCCTCACACTGACAAACTTTTACTACTGCATTTTATCGTATCAGAATTACTCCAAGAATCAGGTATAGTTCCGCTAGAAGAGCAAGGCAAAGTATCTAGCACTAATTCCTACAACTCTTTTGAAGCCGCTGCTGTATTAGCAAAGGCATTATCAGAAGAAAAAGCAGTAAAACATGGTTGATAAAGTCAGATTTGCGTTTACCGAAATCGATCCGCAACTGGGTGCATTAAGTACATTGCCTTACTTGCCACTAACTTTAACTTATCAGAATTGCTCTTTAAGTGCATCAGGCTTGCTAGATACAGGTTCTAGTGTTAACGTATTGCCCTACGAAATGGGATTAAGATTAGGAGCAATTTGGGAACGTCAAACACTTTCTGTTCCATTAGGAGGCAATTTGGCTAGGTTTGAGGCGCGGGCTTTGGTATTGAGGGCGAACATTGAGCGCTTTCCTCCAGTGGATTTAGCTTTTGCTTGGACAAAAGACAGGAATGCTCCATTAATTCTAGGACACATGAATTTCTTTCTGGAGTTTGATGTCTGCTTATACCGGGCTGAATTATTATTTGAAATTAGTCCTAAAAGGAGAGGAGAGCAAAGATAGGCTGGGTTTGTCGATCGGGATTCATGCAGGTTTAGTCTGGGGATACTATATAATTAACGTCGGAGAGTTAGTGCGATATTCTGGCTCTGTCCCGGATTGGGTGACAGGAATTAACGGCAATCCGTTGGCTGGTGCGATCGGGCTATTGTTTTTGAGCGTGTTGGCTGTGGCAATGCGGCAGATATCGGAACAGTCCAAAGGTTTGTAATATATCCATCAGGTGCGGATCTATCAGATTGTTGGTATTGAGTTAGGAATTTATCGCAGGATCCACACCCTACAACTACTTAGGCTTATGTCTCAGAATTTTCAGATAATTAGCATTTCTGGTGAAATCATGGGCGGAACACCTGTTTTTATTGGCACTAGGGTTCCTGTCCAAACACTTTTTGACTATTTAGAAGCCGGAGAGTCAATTGATGATTTTTTAGATGGATTTCCCACTGTAACTAGGGAGCAAGTAATTGCTCTCTTGGAAGTTCTTAGAAAACAATTGATTGCGATGGTGGCGTAGAATTAAGCCGATCTTAGCTAACGTAGTTAATTGATAATTATGTTATACTGAATTCATAAAAACGCAAAAACCATGCTAAGTAAATCTTCGCGCCTTATTTACGGCGATGAATTAATTACCGCAACAGAATTGAACCAGCAACTGAATCGAGTGCTAGATTTGGCGATGGAACACCCTGTCACTATCACTCGCAACGACCAGCATTTTGCTTTACTGCGCCGGGAAGAGATGACGCTGTGGGTAAAAGCTGCGACGCTTTCTTTGACTGTATTTGAAGTAAGTGCCGCTGCTTACCGGCTGCGATTGGGAGAAGCGATTAGTTCAGCAAATCCCTATCACTGGCTGACAGTATTTGACTCAGATGAACTGTGCGAATTGATTGCTGAATTAGAAAAAGCTTACCGACTTGCTGAGTCGGAATCTGGCGCATGGAATCAGATTGAGATTGTAATTCATGAATGGCATGAAAGCGCTAAAGCAATTTCTAGCCCGGAACTCGCAGCAGCTTTCAGCGATGAAATTGACGAAGTTTTGCTGACACCACCTCAAATAGAAAGCACTACTGAATCGACTCAGTTATGACCCACACTCCACCTACTCCAGACGATTCAGAAACTGGCGTTTCCTCTGAAGAACTTTCCGTACCTGTACCCGTGATTTCCGAGTTGGTAATCCCACCTGAAGAAGCACTTACAGCACCCCGAACATCCCTATCTACTAAAGAAAATGCAGCCGAAATTATCGTGCAATTGCCTGAATCGCCCTGGTTAGTAGTAGCGAAAAACCGACGGGTTAACCGAGATTGGGAAGCTTTATTGTTACGCGCCCCTGAGAATACTCGTCGCTGCTATCAGGATTTATGTACTAGCCCGATGGTGAGAAAACCGAGGAGAGTTTTTCCGTTAAAAGGCAAACTTTATCAAGGTGCGTGGGAATACGAAGTAACAAGTTCAGACAGAGTATTTTATGTACCGGATGAACACAAACGCAAGGTGCTTGTTTATTACGCGGGAACCCATCCTAAATCAGCACCAACTCCTCCGTAAATAAACCAGACTATTTCAGCAGACTTGTCTCTACAGAAAGCATTGGCAAATTGACAGTAATTTTCCCAAACAAAACTTACGCACAGGTGGCTAGAAACCGGGTTTTTTGACGATAATCCTTCGCTGTACTCCACAGAAAGTGTAAAAAACCCGGTTTCTTTGTCGGGAGTGCATCCACGAGTGCCAAAAATAAATCGAGTCACCAGAGGCGATAAGGGGAAGGGAAAAGAGAAGAAGAGTAAAGGACAAAAGAGCAAAAAAACAAAGGGCTAAGAAGTCCACGCAGCCACACACACAACCCGAAAACCCTTGCCGTAGTCGCCCCAGTCCTGCCCATTACTGTGCCTAGAAGCAGAACGGCAAAGCCCCGAATCGTTGACGAACGAACCACCGCGCAAGAGCCGCCTTCGACTATCTCCACCACTTTCCCAAGCACTACCATCAGTCGGCGCACCGTTATAAATATCGGGCCAAATATCTTGACACCATTCCCAGACATTCCCGTGCATATCATAAAGTCCAAAGGTATTAGGCGGAAAACTACCCACAGCAGTTGTTTTTGCACGATAGGTTCCCTTCGGTGCAGAACCATAGGGATAATTCCCGTCATAATTAACTAAATCCAGGGTAATAGTGTCCCCAAAATAAAAAGGTGTCGTCGTTCCTGCACGACAAGCATATTCCCATTCGGCTTCACTAGGCAATCTATAATTGCGTCCAGTAAGTCGAGATAACCTCGCACAGAATTCTATAGCATCATTCCAACTTACTTGCTCAACAGGTAAATCATCACCTTTAAAATTAGAAGGATTAGCCTTGAGGTCAATCTTGACTTTTGGAAAACCGGCCACAGCACGCCATTGAGCCTGAGTCACCTCATATTTTCCCATCAAAAAAGCGGCGACATTAACAGTACGCTGTGGTCCTTCATTCTTCTCTCGTCTTGGTTCCGTATCGGGGGAACCCATGACGAAACTACCCCCAGGAATTGCCATCATGTCTAAAGTTATGCCATTGGCGATAGTTTCAGTAAAAACCTGTGCTTGACTTTGGCTGCGCTTGGTGATTTCCCCCTTTGAATTCACTGTCACCGTTTCAAATTGAACTGTTTTTAGGGTATTTGACGATACTTTTGGCGCTGGAGTTTTTGGTGGTGGTGGTTCTAGTTGTCGGATTTCTGAAGGTGGCAAAGGAGATGGTGTATCATTGCGTAATCTCGGTGACGATGGCTGAACCGTTGGAGTTTGAGAGGAGTTGTTTAGCAAGTTTTGAATCACAACTGAACCGACAAGTCCTACTCCAGCAAAACCGACTAATTGTAAAAAACCTCGCCTTGTCGGTGGCGGTGGTGGCGGTGGTGGCGGTGGTGGCGGTGGCGGCGGGGAAGACTGCGACAAAGATAAAATTGCCTGGAATGCTTCATCTGCATTTTGATAACGCTGACTGAAATTGTCGCGCACCATTTTATCTAAAACATTAGCTAAATTATTACTCACTTGAGCCTGATTTCGCCAAATTACCTCTCCTGTCCGCGTATCTTCTCGTAAGTTAAAAGGATGTTCACCAGTCAATGCTTGAATTCCAATCATCCCCACTGCATGAATATCACTGGCAAATCTAGGTTTGCCCTTCGCTTGTTCGCTCGGCATATAACCAGGAGTACCAATTGCAATAGTTAAGCTAGTTTGCTTTTGAGCATTTACAACTATTGTGCTAATTTCCTTGACAGCGCCAAAGTCAATCAAGACAATTTTACCATCTTGGCGACGCATTAAATTATCAGGTTTAAGATCGCGATGAATCACCTTTTGCTGATGAACAATTGCTAATATTTCTAAGATATTGTGCAATAATGTAATAGTATATGATTCGCTTAATTTTTTACCGGGAATCAGTTCTTTCGTAAGGTCATGTCCGGCGATAAAATTTTGCACCAAATAAAATTCCCCATTTTCCTCAAAGTGGGCGGAAAGCTTGGGGATTTGGTCGTGTAGACTACCCAATTTATACAGAGTTTGGGCTTCCGTCTCGAATAAGCGTTTGGCCATTAGCAAAAGGCCAGGGTCAGCGTTTTTCGGTTTAAGATGTTTGACAACGCACTGGGGATGTCCGGGTAAGTCTAAATCTTTGGCAAGGTAGGTGTGGCCAAAACCGCCTTTCCCCAAGAATTTGATAATTTGATAATGATTGCGGAGGGTACGACCCAGCATAGTTTTCAGGGAATGCAGTGGAAGTTAGGATATATTGTCGCACAAAAAGTAATGAGATGCTTAAACTCAGAATCGTTTCCACAATTGTACTGCTAGTTAGTGCCAGTTGTTCATCTCCCGCACAGGCGCAAAATCCTGCACAAATAAAGCCAAATAATTCTTTAGTTCAAGTCCAGCCAACCCGCGAACAAATCCTCAATGCTTGCGTGCTCAATCGTGCGGAAACTCTGCCAAATCCTTTTACCGATGTGCCATCAAATCACTGGGCTTACAAAGCTGTTTTGACGATGTATTATTGCGGCGCTTACCGAGAAGCAACCCCGCCTGCTTTAATTCAAGAATTGCTGGAATCAACACCAACAAATTGACTATC
Organism: Microcoleus sp. PH2017_05_CCC_O_A; assembly: GCF_020738785.1. Classification (NCBI taxonomy): domain Bacteria; kingdom Bacillati; phylum Cyanobacteriota; class Cyanophyceae; order Oscillatoriales; family Microcoleaceae; genus Microcoleus; species Microcoleus sp. PH2017_05_CCC_O_A. Next base: position 14,176 of record NZ_JAEQCB010000010.1, read on the forward strand.
CCGCATTTCATCTGCGTTAATCCGCGTTCATCTGCGGTTAAAAAAACAAAAACCGCAGATTTCAGGCAGATAAACACAGATAAACGCAGATTATTTCAAGATTATTTGGGAATGAGTGCAAGAGGTTTATTCTCAAAATTCAGCCCGAACCGTAAACGAATAATCGCCGCCCGGTTCAAGCTGATAATCCCATTTCTCTAAAAAACGGTGCAGCGGTTCCTGAATCAATGCCCTACCCTGAGAAGGTTCCAGAATTAGTGTTTTTTCTTCCCGAAAACGCCATTGAAAGTGCCACTCAAAACTGCCGGCAGTCACTTCACCTTCAAGCGTGCCTTTTAGCCAAGATTGACCCGTAACTCGGACATGGGCTGTAGTTTCAGGCAAACGTCTCGAACTCACCTTTTTGTTTCCGCGTTTGTTTCTATAATGGTACGATTGTTGTAGAGACTCATGCTTTTTTCTATTCCTTGTTGCAGACTTAGCTCGATCGCCTCTACAACCAATTTCAGCATCTTCTCTACTAACTGACTTTCCTCTGAGGAAAATTTTCCTAATACGAAGGAAATCGTATCTTTATCATTTTTAGCAGGATCGCTTTGAGGTTTGCCGATGCCAATCCGCAATCGGGGAAATTTGTCTGTCCCCAAATGAGAAATTGTGGATTTCATGCCGTTGTGCCCGCCCGCTGAACCGGCTAGGCGCATTCTCATTTTCCCGATCGGCAAATCCATATCGTCGTACACTACTAACACAGCAGGCGCAGGTATTTTGTACCAATCCGCAGCCGCCCGAATCGATTGGCCCGACAGATTCATGTACGTCAGCGGTTTCAGCAAGCGAATTTTCTGTCCGCGCGGCCGATTTCCCTCGCCGAATATGCCTTGAAATTTGCGATTTTCCGACAGCGAAATCTGCCAAGCTTGAGCCAAAGCATCTACTGCATTAAAGCCGATATTGTGTCGCGTGCGATCGTACTTTGGTTCTGGATTCCCCAAACCTACAATTAGCTGGGGAATCACCAACTCTGCTGGAGTTTCCGACTTCTGAGTGTTGTTCATTTAAATGTCTGTGCTATCTTCCTTAACAGCCGCGAGTTTTTCCGGTTCCGGCTTTTTGATTGCGACTGCTTCTTCTAACTGCTTCGTTTCCCGCGTAAACTCCGACTCAAAATCCCGCGAAGCATCCTGAAAACTCCGCAGTGCTTTCCCGAAACTACGACCAATTTCTGGTAACTTTTTCGGACCGAATACCAACAGGGCGATAGTGAAAATTACTGCCATTTCCGGCAAGCCAATGCCAAAAATATTCATTTTGTTTCTCCTGCAATTTGTTTAATTAGTTAGAATTTAATTCCGACGCACTAACGGGAAAGGGCAAGGGGAAATGGGAAAACTTAGCTTTTACCCTTTCTCCTCTACCCTCAGCTTTTACTGTTAGTCTTAAATTTCGCTGCTCAAAGTTTAGCGGCCGAGACTCGACCAATCAACGTCCACATTCTCCAGAATCAGAGAAGAGTTGTAGATTTGCAAAATAATCAACAAGAACACGAAAAACAGTCCAATGAAAACGCTCATCAATAGGGTGGTTCCCCAACCGGGGGCTACCTTGCCGTATTCTGAGTTAAGGGGTTTGAGTCTGTCTCCCAACCAAGTCCGTTGTGCCATAAGTCACCTGCAATGAATCTCTACAGAAAAGTTTGACATATTTCCACCGCTAATTGCGATCGCAATTTCTCAGATCCCCCACTCGGACACTCTCCCCCTCTCCCTGTCCCACTCAGAGGCTGCCATACCGTACCGCGCCTCAAATTACTAGACTTTTAGACGAATTGTTATTTTTTGTAATATTATAGAGGGGATCACTCATAATCGCTCCTCAATATGGAACCAGCAGCAGTTCTCGGCATTTCTCTCGGTATGTGTCTGGTGGCAATCACCGGTTTCTCGATCTACACGGCTTTCGGCCCTCCTGCTAAGGAATTGAGAGATCCTTTTGAAGAACACGAAGATTAGAAATGAAGGAAGAAGGAAGAGGGAAGAAGGAAGAAGGAAGATTTTCCCTCTCTCCCCATCTCCCCCTCCCCCCTCTCTCCCCATCTCCCCCTCTCCCCCTTTCCCAATTTTCCCCCTCCCCGCTGCGATCGAACTTCTGCGTTGCGCGAATCACCGTCTCCTGCTGCTCAATGCTATATTCTTTAAAATACGCTAAATCTATATTTGAGAAATCTATCTTCCAGTTAAAGTAAAAATTATTAAGTTTCAGGGAAAAGCATTATGGGCAATAGCTTTGGGCATCTATTTCGGATATCGACATTTGGGGAATCTCACGGCGGGGGTGTGGGAGTGGTAATTGACGGTTGCCCGCCTCTGGTGTCGATCGACTCATCGGAAATTCAAGCGGAACTCGATCGCCGCCGCCCCGGACAAAGCAAAATTACCACACCCCGCAAAGAAGCAGATACCTGCGAAATTCTGTCGGGTGTGTTTGAAGGCAAAACTCTGGGAACGCCGATCGCCATTTTAGTCCGCAATCAAGACACTCGCCCCCAAGATTATGGCGAAATGGCCACAACTTACCGTCCTTCCCATGCTGATGCTACCTACGATGCTAAGTACGGAATTCGCAACTGGCAAGGCGGAGGTCGATCGTCGGCGAGAGAAACAATTGGTAGAGTAGCAGCAGGGGCGATCGCCAAAAAAATTCTCCAACAAGCAGCAGGCGTAGAAATAGTCGGCTACGTCAAACGCATCAAAGACTTAGAATGCGTCGCCGACCCGGACACTGTTACCTTAGAACAAGTAGAAAGCAACATCGTTCGCTGTCCCGATGCCGAATGCGCCATTAAAATGATTGAACTGATCGAAAAAGTTCGCGACAGTGGAGATTCGATCGGCGGCGTAGTCGAATGCGTCGCCCGCAACGTACCCAAAGGTCTGGGAATGCCGGTATTCGACAAACTCGAAGCCGATTTGGCCAAAGCGATTATGTCATTACCCGCCAGCAAAGGCTTTGAAATTGGTTCGGGCTTTGCGGGGACTCTGCTTTTGGGCAGCGAACATAATGATGAATACTATACTGATGAACAAGGAGAAATTCGTACAGTCACGAATCGCTCCGGTGGAATTCAGGGTGGCATTGCTAACGGTGAAAATATCATTCTGCGCGCGGCTTTCAAGCCAACTGCAACAATTCGCCAGCAACAGCGCACAGTCACCCGAGAGGGGGAAGCAACGCTGCTGGCGGCAAAAGGAAGGCACGACCCTTGCGTTTTACCAAGAGCTGTGCCAATGGTCGAAGCAATGGTAGCTTTAGTGTTGTGCGACCATCTGCTGCGCCATCACGGACAATGTGGAACCTTAAAGTCTGAATTTTAAAATGGAAATCAGCTTGTCCTCTGTAGTGGCAAATCCCGTTGATTGCCCTCAACCCTCCGAAGCAATAAAAGGTATAGATGATTTTGTAGTACAGTTCTGGGGCGTGCGGGGCAGTGTTCCGACACCCGGATCGGAAACTGTTCGCTACGGTGGCAATACTTCTTGTTTGGAAATGCGAGTCGGTGGAAAACGCTTGATTTTTGACGGCGGAACTGGCTTGCGGATGCTGGGAGACCAGTTGCTGCAAGAAATGCCCGTGCAAGCTTATATGTTTTTTACTCACTATCACTGGGATCACATTCAAGGGTTCCCAATGTTCGCCCCAGCTTTCATTCGCGGCAATAGCTTTGATATTTATGGGGCAATTCCCCCCGATGGAGATTGCCTGAAACGGCACTTCGTCGAACGGGTTTTGCACTCCAATTCGCCGGTACCGCTGATGGGTTTGCCGGCAGATCTGACTTTTCACGAGATCGATCACAACCAGACGATGATGCTGGACGATATTGAGATTAGAACTGGTTCTCTGAATCACCCGAATACTGCTATGGGATATCGGGTGACTTGGCAGGGACGTTCAGTTGTTTACTGTTCGGATACGGAACATTTTCCCGATCGAATAGATGAAAATGTGTACAATTTAGCCCTCGACGCTGACGTGCTGATCTACGATGCGATGTACACCGACGAGGAATATCACAACCCCAAGTCTCCGAAGGTGGGTTGGGGACACTCGACTTGGCAGGAAGCGGTGAGAATGGCTAAGGAGGCCCGGGTGAAACGGGTGGTGATTTTTCACCACGATCCGGCTCATACTGACGATTTTCTCGATCGCATCGCCGAAGACGTGCAAATCGCTTTTCCCAAGGCTGTTATGGCCCGCGAGGGTCTTATTTTGCCGATCGGCTTCTGAACTTTCGTCGGTACGGTCGATCGTATCCTTTGTCAAATCATCATGATGATGATGATGATGATGATGATGATGTGGAGTAGGTCTCGCGGCCTGCTCCACAACTTTTTTATGTGTAGCAAAGAGTCTTGGTACGTGGTATAATTCTGACTTGGTAACTTTTTAGGAAGAATATTTAAGGTTTTTTTCATTGTTTGACAGGCTCTTATTTGAGAAAATCGAACAAAATTGGCAGTTTGTTATTCAAAGCGGGAGTTTAGCTGCTCAAGTCTGTAGACCCGATTACTGGACTTTCTGTGACTGTGATGGGTAGAAATATGCCGACCGGAAAAAATATCTAGTGCAAGCAAGGTCTCAGACTTTCGCCAAATGCCATGACAGAACTAACGTCGCCCCTAAACCAAAGCAAAAATTTATTGCGACGTGCTATTATTTGCGATCGAGTAACGACGCATCTGGCCCGATCGCTTCCGCAAAATGCACAGCAAGAAGTAAAATAACTGGAGGATTGCCAGAGGCGAAAAGGTCAACGTTTTGAGTGCCAACAAACACGGCAAAGCTCGTGAGAGCAGACTCTCGCGATGAGCGGCTGGTGGCAGCAAACTTCCCAAATCCCGATCGCCCAGTAATTTTCTGAGAATTCCTAAAGATAAAAGCTGAGGTTAGATTTACGAAAAAATACAGCATTGCGATGCTTTTTTCCGAACATGAATATTGGCAACTCTGAAAAGCCGATTTGAGAGCTTTTCGTTACAATCTGAGGAATTTTTCAGCAGTCAATTTCACTCAAAAGAAAGAGACTATCGCTCTTTGGTTTGGGACTAGCTGCAAGCAAAGTGAAAGTTATGACTTGACTATCAAAATGGGAAATTTACGTTTTAGATCTTCAGCAAATCAGTACAGATGGATTGCCTTAGGCAGTTTCGCTGTAATTATGGGTATTTCAGGGGCCCTTGCCTACCGCCTAGCTCCGCCACCCGGATTCATGGCCCAAGGCACTCTCACTTCTAACAATCCGCCAGTCAAATTTTCGAGCACGGGCACGACAATTCTCAAGCAGGGAGAGCAACTGACTCCGGATGTTCTACTGGCAGATAATGTTGTCAAAGCAGTGGCAGATGCAGTTAAACTGTCGCCACAGCAAGTTCGACAAAATGCTAGCGTCCAGATTTCTAAGCCGGAACAACCGCTAGAGATTGCTGTTGGGTATCGCTCGCTCGATCAGCAGCAAGCAATCAAAACAGCGGATATGTTGATGAAGGGCATGGTTGAAAAAAGCCGGCTGATTAACAGATATCGCTGGCAATCAGTCAATCAGACGCTCAACCAACGCTTGGCACAAGTCACTCAAGACCTGAAACAAGCTCAGCAAAAACTCGACCAATACGAAAGAGAGCGCGCTCGCCTGTTGCAGCAAATGAAGCTTCAGCAAGACGTTTACAACAAAACTCAGCTTGCGATGGCGGATACGCAAGCCTCGGAAAAAGAAATGGTGAGCAGTTTGGCCGCCGCTACAGCGCCACAAATTGTGGCGACGCCCACGAGCGATCCAACTGTGCCTCTGATTGTGGGAGTTGGCCTGCTGTTAGCGATTTTGGTAAGTCGCGGTTTGATTCCTTCAGTGGCGGATTGGAGGAACAAAGCAGCTTTTCAGCGAGAAGAGAGCGAAAGGCTCCAAAGTGCTTTGTACCGACTGATCAAGGAAGGCAGCGGCGAAATCACTCTGGTACGGTTTGCGATGGAGACGCGGCTGTCGCCGGATGTCGCCCAGCGTTTTTTGAACCAACAAGCTGAAGTCTTTAATGCCAACTGTGAAATTAAAGACGACGGCAGCATTTTGTATCATTTCCACATTTAAAGGGCTGCGGGCGCGAGCCCTCCACAGAAGAGTTTAGCCGATCGAGCCACTGCTCGATCGGCTTGCTTTTTTGGGGTAAACAACGGCGAGCAGATGTTGCAGTTAAGGTTTTTTTGGTTAGGTCGGCGAGATTAAACAGAACCATGTAACAGTATGTAAATAGACTGACGAGTTCTGGTTTCTTCCCATTTGGATACTTTACGATCCTTAACATAGTTGCCTTTTAGAGCGCCGACGTACTTAATTGCGATCGCGCGTGACAGCAATCTCCGTGTCTATTTTTCACATCGTTTTGGCGATCGGAGGGTCTTAATTGAACCTGATTGAGCGATACGAGAAAAGGAAAAATCAATCACAGCAAGGGTTTCAGCTTGTTTTGGCGATCGGACGGTCTTAGCTGAACCTGATTGAGTTGTATGAGAAAACGGAAAAGCAATAATAGCAAGGGTTTCAGTAATTAACAACTCCAGATCGGCTGGCATTTGTGTTGATTTGGTAAACTTTTTTGATTTTGTGTTCAGCTCACTTAAATATCTATATAATAAAAAATAAGTAAATGTACGGTTGATTTTACCTAAGTTTCCGGATAAAGGACTACTCGATCGTTAAATATTGTTGAGAGGGTTAACAAGCTCAGTAGAAATACTGTAATCTCAAGCAATAACTTGTTGAGGGAAGTTAGATAGTTTCACATAAGAGACTCGATCTAGCAAGAGCCAAGAATCAAACTCCCAGCCTGAAAGCGTGTGTTTTTACCTTCCACTTTTGCAATGACCTGTTGAGGCTAGACTTATGATGTTTGGAATAATTTGTTCTTCTTGCGTAGTATACTTTTTGCTAATGTCGATCGCCAATTACGGTGACACAGGAATGTAAATTATTGAAGGCACTCAGGCACTCTCGACAGAAGGCAGCAGACAAAAAAACAGTTTGACAACTTCGGTGAAGTCTCAGAAGCTGACTTGTGTGTCGTGGATTTGCTAGGAATAAAAATAGATGGATGAAGGAGTCGTTAAGTACCGCTGCGAATGGCAAGAGGCAGATCCTTTAGCTGCCGAGAACATAGCAGATTTGATGGACTGGCGCGATCGACTCCACTCTTGGGGACTAATAGGCGTCTACGAAAATAGTATTGGTTTTGGTAACATCAGTATCAGAATTGGCAATTCTTGTCAGTTCATTATTTCAGGCACCCAGACGGCACACTTGCCAAATCTGGGGCCTGAATTTTATTGTACTGTTACCGAATTTAACTTAGAACAAAATTTCCTCGGCTGTCGCGGCCCCGTACCAGCTTCGTCGGAGTCTCTAACTCACGCTGCACTGTACCTTCGCAGAGATGATGTGCGTGCGATAATTCACGTTCACAATCCTCAACTATGGCAGCAACTGCTGTTTAAAATTCCTACTACTAGAAAAGAGATACCCTATGGCACTCCTCAAATGGCGCTAGAAATGTTTAGACTTTTTGACGAGGAGAATTTGGCCGATCGCAAAATTCTGGCCATGGCCGGTCACGAGGACGGAATTATCTGTTTTGGCGGCACCTTGGATGAAGCTGGCAAAGTGCTCTCGGCGGCGATCGGGTAAACTGGAGATCTCGCACTCTTGCCAGAAAAAGCTCATCGTGATATGTAGTTAGAAACCAGGTTTCTACCAATTTTGCGACAGGGATAAGAAATCTACGCAGAAACCTGGTTTCTGAGGTAAGCGAGGCCACACAGATGAACTTGTCTCTCAAAAGCGGTTTTTTTAACCAAATATTTGACTCAAACCGCAATCATGCAACTGTAGGTGTGCGCTTCAATCCCTTATAAAATCTAAAATCTAAAATCTAAAATCGGCTGATGTTGGTGCCGATCGGGGTTAAACTGGGCTTGGTCGTTGATTTGTCACCGATCGCTCTAGCGACTGCGGGTTCAAAACTTTTCAAGTGCCTCTTGCCTCTGAGGTAAGGTAAAGATATTTTAAAGAAATATATAATGTAAAAACTGAGGGCCATTGTGAATCAGACGAAACTTGTAAGCTCAAAAGAACTGCAATCAGAGGTATCTCGTCTCACCGAAGAGCTGCAAATGCGCGACCAATTGGTGCAGCAGTTATCTCAAGAACTTTTCAGACTGGTCAAGGGAAATTCGAGTTTTGTCCCGGCGCCGGAAGTTTCCGATCGCCACCAAGCTCAAATGCAGGCGATGCGAGAACAATTGCAAGCCGTGGAAGAGCAAGTTGGTTTTTATCAAGAACAAATCGCCGAGCGCGATGCTGAGGTTTACCAACTGCGACAGTCGGTGCAAGAATTGACCGATCGCTCTAGAATGCTCGAACAGGTGGTTCAGGAATTGCCGGGAGTTTACCGCCAGAAGTTTGCCGAGCGGATCGAGCCGATTAAGGAAAAGTTGCAGCAACTGCAAAAGGAAAACAACCAGTTGCACACTGAGTTACAGAGCGTGACTTACCGTCTGGCGGTACGCAACCGCAAGGCTAAGGGCCTGGATCTGCCCAGCGTCGATCCTGAGGACGATCGCGGTATTCAAATGCCGAGCTTTGGCAATGCCTAAAGTTGTGATCGTAACAGGCTACGAACAAGGCTCGGCCGATCGCCTCAAGGCTGCGATCGCTCAATCCGATCCTTTAACTGAAGTCGAGATATGTGCGGTTTCTGAACTCAATTCTGGCGCGATCGCTCTTTCGGGGGCGATCGTTTGCCCTTTGACGCTGGATGTTCCGTCCAATCTGGTTTTTCCGGGTCAATATGTGTTTCGATTTGGCGCTAATGTTGCGGCGGCGCGCGATCGAGTGGCTCGGGAACTACAAGTGTCCGTCGGCGATGGCAATTTTTGGCTGCCGGTGGTGTTGACGGCAAAGGGGCCGCTGTATGCTGAGGCGATCGCTGGGGAATCTGACAAGTTGTCGAGCGAGTTGAGTTACTCTCAACCGCTGCATTTGTCTGATGTTTGGCGGCAGCAGTTGTACGAGTTGGCTTTCCGCTTGCTCGTGGATCTTTTAAATGCGCCACCGGCGACTTATTTGATGCAGTTCGGGTTCGTTGGGGACAGGATTTGTTTCGATCGACTTTTGCCTTTTCCGGCTGCACCTGCGATCGCTTCTGTCGGCGTTCAAGTACCGGATTTATTTGTCTGTTATTGGTATTGCTTGACAAATAAGCCTATTTACGATATGCAAATTACTTCTTTATGTTCGTAGTGAGGACTTTAGTCCTTTCTTGATGAATCAATTAGGACTCTTCGTCCTTACTACGAACCTAATTATGGGTAATTAACGGGAGATACTAGAATTTTTATTAAGCAACTAAAGCGGGAGTTGCTGTTGAGATAATTTGCTCGAAAGTGTCAAAAATTTCAAAGAGTTGGTCGAGTTGAGTAATTTCAAAAATTAGCCTGACTGTGGCTGAGAGGTTGCAGATGACGAGGCGACATCCCCGGTGGCGGGCGGCGTTGAGCCCGCCGACTAAAGCGCACAGCCCCGAACTGTCGATGAAATCGACGCTAGTCATGTCAATTACCCACAGATTGTGGCGATCGGGCAAAATTTCTGCTAGCTGTTGTTGCAGGAGACTACCGGCTTGGGAGTCGAGGCAGTTTTGAGGCTGAAGCACGATGTGTTGGTGGAAGTTGGGAAATTGCATAACTGTTACCCTAAGATTGTAAAATGCGACTAAGTAAATTGATTTGCTGCTTCTGTCAAAAGACAGAATAATTTCAGCTAAAGTTTCAAGAGGCGATCGGGCTGACTAAATAATCGGAGGCGATCGCACTTGTGGTAGATTAAGTAAGATGACTGGCTTTCGATCGGAATGCAAGCGCAACAATTCCTGATTAATTGATTATCTCTGAAAGGTTAGTTTTTGCTTGAGCGGGCGATCGCAAGTGTAGTGTGTTTTTCATCACAGCGAAAGATTGCACTATTGGCCGAATCGAGCCAATATATAAAAGTATTGAGCTTTGCAAAAGTTTACGAAGGCAATATCGAAATGTCTTTTGAGTTTTTATCGTTAGAGACTATTCAGCAATTGGCGCGAGATTACGGCTACTGGGCTGTATTTTTCGGGATTTTGCTAGAAAATCTGGGAGTCCCTCTTCCAGGCGAGACAATTACGATTGCTGGCGGATTTTTGGCTGGCAGCGGGGAACTGAATTACTGGTACGTGCTCGGAAGTGCGATCGCCGGTGCGACTGTGGGGGGAAATTTCGGTTATGCGATCGGCAGATACGGCGGCTGGCCCCTGCTGCTGAAGCTGGGAAAAATCTTCCGCTTTCGGGAAGAACAACTGTTTGACTTAAAAGAAAAGTTTAGCGAAAATGCAGCTAAAGCCGTATTTTTGGGCCGTTTCATCGCACTGCTGCGAATTTTTGCCAGCCCCCTAGCGGGAATTGCAGAAATGCCCTTTTTGCAATTTTCATTCTTCAATATTTTGGGTGCCGCAAGCTGGGCATCCGTAATGGTAAGTTTGTCATACTTCTTAGGACAGGTTGTGTCTTTAGAGAAGTTAGTAGGTTGGGCTGCTCAATTTGCGGTAGTTGCTTTGCTATTAACAGTTGCTTGGATTGCAATTCCTATTTGGTTGGAGTCGCGGAATTTGGACAAGACTAAGTAGGGTTGGAGACTCTTCTCAAAAAGACTCAATCTTCTTGTGGAACGGGCATCTTGCCCGTTCTTAAAATAGTGTAACATCTGAGGTTAAACTTATATTTTACACCAATGTCAGGAACAGGCTAGAAGCCCGTTCCACAAACAATAAAACTTATTCTGAGGTAGACTTCGATATCTCTACATTTATAATAGATAGAAATCATGGGATACACTACAATCTTTGAAGGCACATTTCATTTAAATCAGCGGTTATTGGATAGCGAAACTCTTTATTTATTAGAGTTTTCTCGGACGAGGCGAATGAAGCGAAATCCTGAAATTTTGCAAGATGTTCCCGATGCGGCGAGAACAGCCGTGGGTTTGCCTGTGGGCGAAGAAGGCTGCTATTTTGTCAATGAAAAGTGGGATGAAGAGTCGGAATTGTCGATCGTAAATTACAACCGCCCGCCGAAGACTCAGCCCGGATTGTGGTGTCAGTGGATTCCGACTGCTGACGGCGGGGGGATTCAGTGGAATGGCATGGAAAAGTTTTATGATTATGTGGAATGGTTGCAGTATCTGATTGACAATTTTATCGAACCTTGGGGTTATGTTTTGAGAGGCGAGGTGAATTGGCAAGGGGAAAGGGAAGAGGATGTGGGTATGATTTGGGTTGAGAATAATGTAATTGTTTCGCCGGAGGGTGCACAGGAATTGTTGAGGTATGCGGTGTCGCCGGTATCAGTGCCAAAGGTGGTTTGGGATTATTTGCAAGCGGTGGAAGCGACGGGGAAGCCTCTGACACATTGGTATGAATTAGTCGATCGGGCGGTGGAGTTGGGACACGGGGAAGCGGCGCTGTGGTTCAAGCCTAATATGGATAAGTATTTGGATGGTTGGGAGAGGGGTTTTGAGTTTGAGGGGAAGGTAATTAAAATGACAGATAGTGAGCTTTGAGCGGTTGTTTTGATTGCGGATAATCCGGTTATAATTGTGAGTACGATCGCAGGAGGATGTAGTATGACGGCATCAACAGAAATTCGCGAAGAAGTAATTGAGAGGAAGGCACAGCCTTATTACACTCCTGAAGAGTATTTAAAGCTGGAAGAGGCAGCCGAATTTAGAAGTGAATACCACGATGGTAAGATAATCCCTATGACAGGCGGAACACCGAATCACAATCAAATTGCCCTGAATTTTGGCGGGGCAATCAATTTTGCTACGATAGGAAAAGCCTACCGAGTAAATGTAAACGATTTGCGTTTATGGATACCATCGAAGCGGGTTTATACTTATCCTGATGTGATGGTGGTTGCGGGTAAGTTGGAGTTTCTTGAGGGTAGAAAAGATACGATTACTAATGCGGTGATGGTGGCTGAGGTTTTATCGAAATCGACAGCGAATTACGATCGTGGTGACAAATTTAAACTTTTTCGCACGATTCCCACTTTGAGGGAGTATATTTTGATCGATCAGTACGAGATGCACGTCGAACAGTTTTCTAAGACGGATGACAATAAGTGGGTTTTGTCTGAGTATGATGGTGCTGATGCGGTTCTGGTGTTGAGTTCGGTGCAGTTTGAGATGTCTTTGGGCGAAATGTACGATCGTGTGGATTTTGAGTCGGAGTATGATGAGTGAGGGTGATATTGAAATTACCAATTTCGGGCGATGGGAAATCGCGTCTACACACACAAAGTCCGCCTTCGCGGACTAGGAGAACAGGAAGTGCGCTAGGACTTTATTTGATACTAAGTCAATCGCGGATGTGCTATTAATTTTGAGGAAAGTTTTACGGCACTAACGAATAACCAGGAGGACACTTTATATTGGTAAAGTTGGTAGCTGTTGGTTTTCCAGGAAGCTTTTTTGAAGGTTCATTGCTTTGACAAAGTATGTGTTCAGTAGTTGATTGACCACTAGCTGTCTTAGCTAAAATAACTATACCTGTGTAGTTTCTTATTCCATCTATCTTTGCTAAAGCAATTGATTGAGCAAAATGATTATCGTTGCTCAAGACAATACTATATAAGTAATTTTCTGTTTCTGACTTCATACCTAGTTGCAATCTATCTATTCTAGATACAAAACGATTGGTGTCGGCGTAAGCAGCTCGTTGTGCTTGATTCATCATACCAACATACATTTTTGCTTCTGATTGTCTAACCTTGTTTTGTTGCTGTTCGAGATTAACTACTCTAACATTTGCAGGCAGTGTCGTTTGTTCAGATATTTTCCGAAATATCCTTACATTAGGACTAAAAGATGTGGGTCTAGATTCTCCAATATTATCTAATTCTAAACGCAACTGACCATCTGCCGTGAGCTCAAAAATTGTCCTGGCAATAATTTTAGTTCCTACTAACATATCCAGATTCTTTGGTTGAGGAGCTAAGTTAATCTGATACTTCATTTCGGTAGCTGAAGTAGGTGTATCCAACAGAAATAACTTCCCTTCTTGTGTAAGAATTAATATTAAAGGCTGACCTGAAATTTTTGTTTGCCATTGACCTATCAATTTTTTAGCAACAGAGTTTTGAGGAATAGCAGTAGCTACAGAAGTTGAAAAAATTTTAGGATTGATTAGATTCCAGAATTCAAAGCCATCTAGCGCTAATAATACTGTCGAACCAGCACCAATTAATGCCCATTTCCAAGGTGCAAGGTTAGATTTTTTTTGAGTTAGAGTCATAGTAATTACTTTTGGGTAGTTAGAGCAGAGATTGACGATTAAATTGAAATTCAAGGATTAACTAAGGAGCAGACATAGTAAGAGTGTAATCGGTGTCTCTAATTTTTGACCGCACAAGAACAATGTAATTACCTACTCTTAAATTGCTTTTAATTATTCCGGGCTTTGAGTTGAGAGCAGATATATTGTCAAGTTGATATTGAATTACTCCAGTACCATTTTTATCTGAATATAAAATCATTTCTACTTCGCTATTCACGCCACCTAAAGACAGAGTAATGCTGCTGGGATTTGCTAGTTGAAAACTGTAAAATTTCTCTCGATTATTTAAACTAATACTGCCATTCTTAGAGATGGTTTTTTCTTCTAAATAACCAACATTTTGGATTTGGCTTGTATTGTTAATTATTTGAAGTGAATAGGGAGTTTCTCTAGCTTTCAATTTCACAACAATAATGTAACTACCCACACCCAATTCTTTTTGAATCATTCCTGTTTTTGACTTAATGGCAGATGTATTTTCAAGTTGATATTCAATTACTCCCGTGCCATCTTTATCTGAATATAAAATCATTTCTACTTCGCTATTCACATCATCTAAAAACAGGCTGATATTACTGGGATTATCTATCTTAAAACGGTAACGATTCTCTAAATTATTAGAGCTAACATTACCAGCGAAGGGGCAAGAACCCTCCAAAGAACCAAGGTTTGCGGTACTGCCATTTTGCTCTACTGTGCAGGGCTTCTCATCAACAGATACTTTTACTGGAGTTGGCGATGGCGAGACTGGCGCTGGAGTTGGCGATGGCGAGACTGGCGCTGGAGTTTGTGGTGCTGGAGAAGAAGTGGATGTTGGTGACGATGAAGGAGTAGGATCTGGTTTAGGAGACTCAGGTGGAGGGGGAGATTTAGGGCTGGGTGGTGGGGTTGGATTGTCTGGTAGATTATTATCACATTTCAGAAAACCAACATCCACACCTTTCAAATTACACAGTAGTGGGTCTCCAAAAAGAAAGGCTGCTAAAGCAATAATTGTGCCTGTAACACCTAGAACCCCTGTTATTGCTACCCAATGTACGCCACTACCACCGCTACCACCGCTACCACCTGATGACATTAATATTTCCTCTTATCCTAATAATTGTTGGTCTGTTACATTACTTTCTCAGTCCTGGACACATCAAGACCAAAGAAACCGGGTTTTTCACCTAATCTGCGGGCTATAACGAAGGATTATCGTAAAAAAACCTGGTTTCTGACCTCCCTTGCGTCCAGGACTATTTCTAATAACTAGCCTGATGTTCTTGAGAGCGACATCAAGCTAGTACCCTTGCTTTTTGCCAAGTTTCACCTAATCATCTTTTATATTGAGATCCTTAAACCAAAAGCTATCCAATATATCATTGCCAAAAAACAATCCTGTGAGCGCCCAACTTCCATCGGTATAGCGCGAGAATTTAGCTTCGCCCGGCCCGGAAAAATTTTTCTCCGTTATTGTGCCAAGAAAGTCTGTTTTAACTATTAAATTGGAAGCCTGTAATGTAGCTACAGCAGTATTATCGGGATTTTCGCGTACTCCTAATATCTGAATGGTTCCACTTCGAGAAGATTTCCATTTATTCACTATTTTTTCTGCTTTACTTGCAGATAGCGATTTATCTTGTTTAATTAAGTCACAACCCGTAGTTAAAGTAGACAATACTCCTACACTACCAAGGTAAGATAAGGCAATTAAACTGAATGTTACGAACTTTTGATTTAACATGAAACTTCCTATTACTCAGTTAATAGTCAGCAAAAATCAACCTAGACTAAGGTTTGGTACAAGACTTAAGGGTGAACACTTTTTGTAGTGATTACATTCCAGTTTAGCAAATACACATCAGTCTTAAGACATAAAAAAGTAATAAAAAAGTAATAAAAAAGTAATAATTAAGGGTATACACCAAGTGGTTAGACTTTTAGGACTTAGGCAGAAACCGGGTTTTTTTACGAAAATATTGCATCATAGCCTTTAATATCGGTGAAAAACCCGGTTTCTTTGGTATTGATGCGTCCAGGACTGACTATTGCGGTATAATCTAGTCAATCTAGTATTGCAAAGGTTTTAGGTGTGAGGAGACTTTAACACATGACTGTTGACGAAGCCATCACGATCGCAGAAACAGCCCTCAACTACGATCGCCTCAACAAAGTTCAAGAGCTAGTGTTTCGTCAATCCTGGGAAGGGCGGTCTTATAAAGAAATTGCAGCCAGTGCTGAATATGAATATGATTATATCAAAGATGCTGGTGCTAAACTATGGAAACTACTTTCAAAAGCACTAGAAGAAAAAGTTAAAAAAGATAATCTCAAGTCAGTATTGAAACGATACTTAGGACGAGGTAAAGTGAATCTACAGCGAAATCTAACCATCGAAGTTAATCTCACTGGTGCTAATCTCAGCGGAGCAAACTTAAGTGGAGCAAGATTATTCGCCAATTTAAATGAAGCTGATTATGTTCAAACTGATTTAGATAAAATAATAACTTCTGACAGTGAAACTGAATTATCTGACTCAGAAAACGAAATTAACTGGAACGGTTTTTGCTTCCATTCAGAAGCACAAGTGAAAATTGCCGAAATACTCGATCGCACATCCACTCTCTTCATCCCCAACTCCCAACTCCGACTCGCAACACCAGAAGGGAGACAAAACCAAGAAGCTGACTTTCTGATATTTCATCAAGGTAAATTAGGGATGCTGAAAATTGACAGCGAATCATCGCATCAAAACGCAACAGAAGATGAAATGTGCCAGCTTTTCATAGATTCTGGCATCAGTCTTGTCAAACATTACGATGCTACCCGATGCAGCGAACAACCCGATCTAGTTGTACAGGAGTTTTTGGAAATATTAAGTCAGGCATAGCTATGATACCAAATCCTACCATAATATCCATTCTATTCTTCAGTCCGCGAAGGCGGACTTCGTTTGTGTAGAAGCGATTTCAATCGCCGACTGACTTTCGTTGGTAAAGATTACATCCTCATAGATAGAATCCATGCTAGTGCGAAAGTCAACACTAGCCAAGTGAATTTCGCTTCCTTGGGTGTAAGAATACAAAACCCACAACCCCTCAGCATTGCGGCGAAAACACTCAACCCGCTGCCGCTTTTGACTAATTAACACATACTCCTGAAGCGTTTCTAATTCTTGATAGTCAGCAAACTTATCACCGCGATCGAATCCTTCAGTTCCTGTTGACAAAACCTCGATAATTAAACAAGGATGTCTTTTAAAAGATTGAAATGCTTTGTCCCGTTCATCGCACGTTACCATCACGTCGGGATAGTAATAAATATTCCTAGATTCAATCCTAGCTTTCATGTCTGACATATAAGCACGACAGCCACTACCCCGAACATGATTTCTCAAAAGTGCAAATAAGTTGCCAGCAACTGTCACATGAGCATCACTTGCACCTGCCATTGCGTAGGTTTCGCCCTGAATATACTCATGTTTAACCTGGCTGAGTTCTTCTAATTTCAGATACTCTTCCGGTGAGATGTAATTTTGGCTTTGATTTGCAACCATTGGCTTTATATTGAGTTTTTTATGATACTAGATTCAGACCACTTCTATTGTACCAAACCCACTAGGATTTTTAAATTATTTGATCCATATTTTAACAAATAAGGTGGGCATTGCCCACCTTACTCTTAGTCCCACTCTGCTGGGACTTTGTTTGTCAGTCTTGCTGGATGCCGAGGCCAGAAACCGGGTTTCTTCCTAAATCTCTAGTTTAGAAAGCAAAGATTTTTGATAGAAACCCGGTTTCTTTGCACAAGTCCTGTTAACACATTCTAACCCCGATTCTTCTCCGACCAAATGCGGGTTGGCAATCCCCAAACGTAGACAAATCCTTCGGCTGCTTTGTGATCGAATTCATCCTCGGCGCCGTAGGTTGCTAAGTCGAAACTGTACAGCGAATTCTCTGATTTGCGGCCGACAATTGTGGCGTTTCCTTTGAACATTTTTAGGCGCACGGTTCCAGTTACTCGCTTTTGCGTGTCTAGAATAAATGCGTCTAAAGCTGTTTTTAAAGGGTTGTACCAAAGGCCGTTGTAAATCATTTGGCTGTAGGTTTCTTCGATGCCGCGCTTGTATCGCGTGACATCTGCTGTCAAAGTCAAACTTTCTAAGTCTCGGTGCGCGTGCATCAAAACTAAAATCGCGGGGGTTTCGTAAATCTCCCGCGATTTAATCCCGACTACACGGTTTTCAATCATGTCGATGCGGCCGACTCCGTGATTTCCAGCTATTTCGTTGAGTTGGGTAATTAGGGCGACTGGTGCTAATTCTTTGCCGTTTAAACTGACTGGTTTTCCGCAGTCGAAACCGATTTCGATGTATTCGGGTGTGTCGGGAGTTTGTTCGATCGCCTTTGTCATCAAAAACACCTCTTCCGGCGGTTCCGCCCAAGGATCTTCGAGGATGCCGGCTTCGATCGCCATTCCTAACAAATTGCGATCGATACTATAAGGTGAAGACTTCTTCACCGGCGACGGAATCCCGCATCTTTCACCGTAGGCGATGGTTTCCTCGCGGCTCATTTTCCATTCCCGCGCTGGTGCTAAAATCTTAATCTTGGGATTCAGTGCGCCGATCGACACATCGAACCGTACTTGGTCATTTCCCTTACCAGTACAACCGTGGGCGATCGCATCCGCACCGTATTTTTCGGCAGCTTCTACCAACAATTTAGCAATCAGCGGGCGCGCTAGCGCCGTAGATAGCGGATACCGATTTTCGTAAAGCGCGTTAGCTTGAATTGCTGGGAAGGCATAATCTTTGACAAATTCTTCCGTAGCATCAATCACCAAAGATTCCGAAGCACCAGATGCTAAAGCTTTCTTGCGGATGGGTTCTAATTCATCTCCCTGTCCCAAATCCGCCGCCAGAGTAATTACCTCTTCGACTCCCCACTCCTTCATCAGGTAAGGAATGCAGACAGAAGTATCGACTCCGCCGGAATATGCTAGGACAACTTTTTTAGCGCGACTCATGAAAATACTCGGTAAGTGGGAAACTCAGCGGCTTTAGCCCTGAGAGGGAAACGATACGAGCGGTTTTAACCGCCTACCCCTTTCGGGGCTAGACAAGTAGAGGAATGGTACTTGTCTAATCCCTGTATTGCCGGGAGCGCCTTGCCATTCCAGTAAAGTGAGCTTCGCCAATGTTTAAAGAGCTTTTTAGACTTGCAACACTGTTCCAGTGACCTTAGAACTGTTTAATTGCAAATGACAGAGCAGGAAACTAGCTACGCATTTCCGGGTGTCGTGACTCAACAAACGTAGTCAGTTAAGACTTAGGCTGGTCAGTACGGCTTGCAGGAATTGCTCTTACAAGCCCAGTATCTTTTAGACCTGGGTTACTGACTGCTATTTACATCCTGAATTTAGATGTGATATTTAACCAACTTTGTATTATGCACCTAATTGAGATCCATTCTTGTCATAAATAGTACAGATTTATATATTCTTTTTTTGCTAAACTTTGCTATTTCCCGGCCCAGTTGCTGCGAAAAATCTGCTACCGTGGGATACGGTAACTGTGGCGATGGGGTAAAGCCGTGTTTTTTAGTGTTGTGATTCCGACGTACAATCGTAAACCGATTTTGGCAAAATGTCTACTGGCTCTAGAAAATCAGCAGTTTGATAACATTGTCACAGATTATGAAGTGATTGTAGTCGATGACGGTTCGACGGACGGGACGATCGACTGGTTGGCCGCAGATGCTGAGTTTTTGCCGCACGTGCGATCGATCTGTCAATCTCATCAAGGCCCCGCCGCCGCCAGGAATTTGGGCGTTGAAGATGCTAAAGGCGAGACAATTATTTTTATTGATAGCGATTTAGTCGTTACAAAGGATTTTTTGCAAGCACACGCAGATGCTTTGCTACAGGCTTACAAAGATACTGATGCGGTTTTTACTTACGGCAGCGTGATTAATACTTGCAATTTCGACAATCCCACTGCCGAACCTTACAAAATAACTGATTTTTCGGCTGCTTATTTTGCTACGGGAAATGTCGGCATCGCCCGTCACTGGCTGCTGGAAGCTGGACTGTTTGACACTCGCTTTCAACTTTACGGATGGGAAGATTTAGAATTGGGTGTCAGGTTAAAAAAATTAGGTTTAAAATTGATTAAATGTCCGGCTGCTGTTGGCTATCACTGGCATCCACCTTTTAGTTTAGAGCAAATTCCTGGGATGATTGACCGAGAAATTCAGCGCGGAAGAATGGGAGTTTTGTTTTATCAAAAACACCCCACTTGGGAAGTGCGGCTGATGATTCAAATGACTGTTTTGCACCAAATACTGTGGGGAGTTTTATCTTTGGGCGGGATGCTGAACGAGCGCACTATGAAACCTTTTTTGCAGTGGTTGATCGACCGAGGTAAGTCGCAGTTAGCTTTAGAAATTGCTCGAATTTTTCTGAATTGGTATAATGTCAAAGCCGTGTATGCTGCTTGCGATGAATTGCACGCTCCTACAAAGATGCCATAGATCGTGCCATTTTAGATTTTAGATTTTAGATTGATATTGACTGATGAGTAAGCTGTACGGCATTTAAATTGTAGATTTCAAGGCCCTATTCCCTACTCGTCAAATCCTCTCCTCCTTTAAGATCGCAGACAATCTAGATGCTGTACAGGCGATCGCGCCAACGCCTCAACAAAACTTAAGATACGGTAGCAGGTTGTCAGGCTAGATTTGCTTGCCGTGCAGAGCCAGTAGATATACTTAAAAACAAACATTGAGCAACTGGCCCAATAGTAGCGAAACCGCGTTCTAATCACTGTTTGAATTTTATATTTAATGAAATTTGCCGGATTTATGCCTGATTTGAGGAATATCGGCTGTTTTCTCGATCGCCTGCAATAATTTGCTGAAACAAAGAATTAAAGATGCAGACATTTTTGATAGACTGAATACAAATTAAGGGGTGCGCTATGTTGGCAGGCGATCGGACAGTGCCACTGGCATAGCACAAAAGGGAAGCTGTGTGTCTGATTTATGCTGCCATAGCTAATAAAAGCATCGCATACAGCCACTCATTGACTCCTGTCCAAAAACGGATACCGTCTCACATTCTTCTGTCACGAGCATTCCAAAATTTTAGATAAAAGTTCAATCTCCCAGATTCATCTACCCTTGTAAATCTAAAATCGTTGGACGATTTCCCTGATCGAACGTCTGATCCCGAAATCTCCAATCTAAAATAGAATGACCAGCGATTGATAAACAGGATGCGGAGCTGATAGAAACTTATACTGCTCAAATTCGCGCCATAAATCAACATCTACCCAATTTTATTGTTGCCGCAAGCTCATAGTTCTACCTATAAGCACTTGCGCTTTAATGATTCTTACAATTTGATTAATACACACTATATTACGCAGCAAAATTATCATATGAAAACAAAATAGTAAACGCTATAGATAGAAAAGCTGCGTAGATATTCCTAAGACTCTGAGGGGTTATCGTGAATAAAATTGACCAAAAATACGCCAAAATAACAACAAAAAAATCTGAAATATCTGGCTTAAAACAAAACATTTTAATTGTTGACGACCACCCAGAAAGCTTGCGTCTTTTATCCAAGTTGTTGTCCGAGCGGGGATATCAAGTGCGGCCAACACTAGATGGAAAATTAGCCCTTAAGTTTGCGCGATCGACTCCACCGGATTTAATTTTGCTGGACATTATGATGCCCGGTATAGATGGCTATCAAGTCTGCAAACAGCTAAAAGCTGCTCCTGAAACCAAAGATATTCCTGTAATTTTTATCAGCTCTTTAAATGAAACTTTTGATAAAGTTAAAGCTTTTTCGCTGGGAGCTATAGACTACATTACTAAACCATTTCAAATAGAAGAATTGGTCGCTCGCGTCGAAAGTCAAATGCATCTGAGCAGGCTTTCTCGGCAAGTAGTAGCACAAAATGCGCGGCTGGAAGCAGAAATAGAAGAACGCAAGCGGGTCGAAGCACAACTGCGAGAAAGTCAGCAATGGCTGTCGGCAGTAATTAAAATGAATCCTAATGTTTTGTACGTTTACGATGTGATAGAACAGCGAATTCTGTATCTCAATCGCGAACTATATATCGATCTTGGCTACTCGCTGGAAGAAATACAGCAAATGCCAGCAGCATTTCTTCCTAACTTAATACACCCTGACGATTTGCCAGCATTCTCAGAACATATGAGGAGGATTCAGACATCAAAAGATGGTGAAAGCTTTGAGTTTGAATACCGAATAGAACACAAAAATGGTGAATTTCGCTGGTTTTTTAGCCGGGATACGGTGTTTTCAAGGACGGTGGAGGGCAAACCTTGGAAAATTCTGGGAACTGCTACTGAAATTAGCGATCGCAAACAAGCAGAATTCGATCTTAAAACAGCTTTGTCTGCTTTGGAGCGGCAAATCAAGCAAAGATTTCTGCTAGAAACAATTACTCTCGAAATTCGCTACAGCTTAAAGCAAGACCAAGTTTATCAAACAGCGGCTGCTCAAATAGGTCGAGTTTTTAATGCCGATTCTTGCTTGATTCACACCTACAAAGAACACCCACTGCCCCGCATCTATTGTATGACTCAGTACAGGAAATCTGAATCAGCAACGCTGTGCGATGTAGTAGAAATTCCCGTCCTGGGAAATCCTCACGCTCAGTTGGTGTTGTCTCAAGATAAACCTGTAGTTTCTGACGATGTTTTTGCTGAACCGCTGCTGGAAAATGTTACTGATTTGTGCCGTCAAATAGGTTTGAAGTCGATGATAGCCATCCGCACTTCCTACCAGGGAAAACCCAACGGAATGATGTGCTTGCACCAGTACGATGAGCCCCGCCACTGGACGCAAAATGAGATCAGATTATTGAAAGCTGTCGCTGCACAAATGGGAATTGCGATCGCTCAAGCCAATCTTCTGGAACAAGATAAAGAGCAGCGACTTAAATTGCAACAAAGCGAAGCTAGTCTAGCAGCAGCCCAGAAAATTGCCCATATCGGCAATTGGGAATTCGATCTCGTCACCAATAAAAATATTTGGTCGGAAGAAGTATTCCGCATTTTTGGTCTGGACTCAGCCGCACCTGAACCGACATATATCGAACTTTTACAGATGTATCATCCAGAGGACAGAGAGTTGTTTCAACAAACTGTCAGCTTTGGTATCTCACAGGGAACTTCCTACAAAAAAGAGTTGCGAATTTTGCATCCCAGCGGTCAAATTAGATACCTCGAAACAAGGGGAGAAGCTATTTTTAACAAATCCCTAGAAGTAATTAAACTGTTTGGAACAGTAATGGATATCACCGATCGCAAAGAAGCGGAAGCAGCGCTGCAAATTAGCGAAGAACGTTTTTACCTGGCATTTGAAGCCAGTGCGACGGGATTGTGGGATTGGAATCTTGCCACGGGAGAAGTCTATTTGAATTCACGGTGGAAGACGATGCTGGGATATGAAGTAGAGGAAATAGAAAATAGTTATGCAGCCTGGGAAAGACTTGTACATCCAGATGATTTGCCTCTGGCTACAGCAGCGATAAATGCTCATCTGGCAGGCAAAAAACCGACCTACGAAGCAGAATTTCGGATGCTGACAAAATTCGGCGAATGGAAGTGGATTTTGGCTCAAGCTAAGGTGATGGAACGTGATGATTCGGGAAATCCTTTGCGGATGACGGGCACGCATATCGATATTAGCGATCGCAAACAAGCCGAAGCAAGTTTGCGAAATAGCGAACAGCGAGAACGAGAAAAAGCCCAACAGTTAGAACAAACTCTGGAATACTTAAAAAATGCTCAATCACAACTGATTCAAGCCGCAAAGATGTCAAGTATTGGGCAAATGGTGGCGGGAGTTGCCCATGAAATTAATAACCCCGTCAGCTTCATCTACGGCAATATTATTCCCGCCGCACAGTACGCTAACGATTTGGTAAAATTGATCCAGCTTTACCAGCAAAATTATCCCGAACCAGTGCCAGAAATTGCCGAAAGATTGGCAGAAATAGAAGTGGATTTTATCGCTGAGGATTTCCCCAGAGTGCTGGCTTCAATGCAAGCAGGTGCTAACAGAATTAAGCAGATCGTGTTGTCCTTGCGAAACTTTTCGAGACTCGATGAAAAAGAGCGCAAAGTAATCGATATTCATGAAGGGATAGAGAGCACTTTGGTGATTTTGCAGCATCGATTGCTGTCACAGCCAAAACGTCGGGAAATTCAAGTTGTTAAAAATTACGGCGAACTGCCCAATGTTGAGTGTTATCCGGCGCAATTAAATCAGGTATTTATGAATTTGCTGTCAAATGCGATCGATGCTGTGGAAGAGTCATCAGCAGCCTGTAATGACAAAGTTAATCAGATTCGCATTATTACGGAAGTCAGCAGCGAAAATCAAGTGTGCGTGCGGATTGCTGACAGCGGGCCCGGTATCTGTCCTGAGGTTCAGTCAAGGATGTTTGACCCATTTTTTAGTACAAAGCCGATCGGCAGTGGCACTGGTTTGGGATTGTCGATTAGTTACCAAATTGTGAAAGACCGCCATGGCGGTAATTTGTGGTGTCATTCAGAAGTTGACCGAGGTACAGAATTTGCGATCGAACTACCGATTTCGCAAAAAAAGTTGAAAGTAAAATAGGTTTGTAGTGAGGACTTTAGTCCTTCTTTCGGGAGCATCTCAGTTTTGCATTTGTAGTGCTGTCCCCGCTCGCGTGCTTTATAAAGCACGCGAGCGGGACGCTCGCACTGAAAGAAAAAATGCTTTTTGCAAAAATGAGATGCTCCCCTCAGAAAGAAGGACTTTAGTCCTCACTACGAACCTTTTATGAAGGCTAATTTACCGAAAATAATGTCAAAACCTGAAATTTTATCCGATATTTCATGCAAACCGTCTGTGGCTGAGTTTGATTTTAACCTAACTGTGATATAATTAAAGGCTACTTTTTTCGCTGCTAGACGTTGCACTCTTTCTCTTGGGAGTGAATTTTACAGTTGATTTCATACATACTATCTCAACTTAAGTCTGTAGCATCTACCACATTTTAACTGAATTATGACCGACTCAATTCGCTTCCTGATGTGCGCTCCCGACCACTACGATGTAGATTACGTGATTAACCCTTGGATGGAGGGTAACGTACACAAATCATCGCGCGATCGCGCCGTCGAACAGTGGGAGAAACTTTACCACGTGTTGAAAGACAACGCCGTTGTAGACCTGGTACCGCCCGAAAAAGGCTGGCCGGATATGGTGTTCACCGCCAACGCTGGCTTACTTTTAGGCAATACTTTTGTCCTCAGCCGCTTCTATCACAAGGAACGCCAAGGCGAAGAACCCTATTTCAAAGCATGGTTTGAAAACCAAGGTTTCACCGTGCACGAACTCCCGAAAGACTTGCCGTTTGAGGGTGCTGGTGACGCTTTGCTCGATCGCGAAGGACGCTGGTTGTGGGCAGGATACGGCTTCCGTTCCGAACTCGACTCGCATCCGTTGCTAGCAAACTGGCTGAACATTGAAGTGCTGTCGCTGCGTTTAGTAGACGAACGTTTCTATCACCTAGACACCTGTTTTTGTCCGCTCACAGGCGGATATTTGCTGTACTATCCCGCAGCATTTGACTCTTACTCGAACCGCTTAATTGAAATGCGAGTAGCGCCGGAAAAACGGATTGCGATCGAAGAAGCAGATGCCGCTAATTTTGCTTGCAATGCTGTCAATATTGACAAAGTTGTGGTAATGAACAAGGTGAGCGAAGGCTTGAAAACGCGCATCACTCAAGCGGGCTTCAAAGTCATTGAAACGCCGATGAGCGAATTTTTGAAAGCGGGCGGCGCCTGTAAGTGTTTGACGCTGCGGGTGAATGAACCTGTGCAAGAAGATCGATCGGCAAACGTGATGGTAGAAAGCCGTGCCATTCGCATGGAAGGTCACCTGCTTGATGCCGGTTTAATCAGCCGCGCTTTAGACTTAATTATCGAAAACGGTGGCAGTTTCCAAGTGCTCAATTTCAATTTAGGAGAACAGCGCCAAAGCACATCATCCGCGGATGTGAAAGTTTCGGCACCTTCCCACGATGTGATGGAAGAAATCATGGGATTGCTGATTGACTTGGGTGCAGTGCCACCGCCGCAAGAGATTTGCGACGCTATTTTAGAAGATGTCGTGCAAGATGGTGTCGGCCCAGACGACTTTTACGTTAGTACCATTTATCCTACAGAAGTGCGGGTAAACGGTCAGTGGGTGAAAGCGCGAAATCAGCGGATGGATGGTGCAGTTGCAATTACTGAAACCGCAGAAGGCCCGGTGGCTACGTGCAAATTGTTGCGCGATTTAAAAATAGGTGAAAAAGTCGTTGTTGATGTGGTTGGTATCCGTACTATCCGCAAAACAGAATCGCGGGAACAGCGCAATTCTCAAGAATTTAGCTTTATGTCCGGTAGCGTTTCTAGCGAGCGCCGGGTAGAATTGGTAGTGGAACAAGTAGCGTGGGAATTGCGCCAAATTCGCGATCGGGGCGGTAAAGTTGTGGTGACGGCGGGGCCTGTGGTGATTCACACCGGCGGTGGGGAACATTTAGCGCATTTGATCCGCGAAGGTTACGTACAAGCATTGTTAGGTGGAAATGCGATCGCAGTTCACGACATGGAACAATCTAGCATGGGAACTTCTTTGGGAGTTGACATGAAACGCGGCGTAGCTGTGCGCGGCGGACACCGCCACCACTTGAAAATGATTAACACTGTGCGCCGTTATGGCAGTATTGCTAAAACCGTTGAAGCAGGCGTGATTACTAGCGGTGTAATGTACGAGTGTGTGAAGCATAATATACCGTTTTCGCTGGCTGGTTCGATCCGCGATGACGGGCCGCTTCCCGACACGCAAATGGATTTGGTGAAGGCTCAAGAAGAGTATACTGAGCTGTTACGGGGCGCGGATATGGTGTTAATGCTGTCGTCTATGCTGCATTCGATCGGTGTGGGAAATATGACTCCTGCGGGTGTAAAGATGGTCTGTGTGGACATTAATCCGGCTGTGGTGACGAAATTGAGCGATCGGGGGTCGATCGAATCTACTGGAGTTGTCACCGATGTGGGATTGTTCCTGAGTTTGTTGGTGAATCAATTGGATAAGTTGACTAGCCGCCATCATGTAACTCAATCGGTGTAACTGAATCGATTTAGAATCGGCGATTTAAACCGTGTAGACTCGGCGGTTGAAACCGCGTCTACACAAACAATGTCCGCCGACGCGGACTGAAGAATAGAGGCTGGTAGGGTGCGCCACAAGCACCTTCCTTAGCCGATAATGCTGATTATTTTCGCTCAAAAAGCGCCCCAATAAATTGAACTATCGCCCTTTTTATCGCCGCTGGAACTTGGAGGGGATTTAATTTCCGAATTAGCTGCGGTGACGGGAGACAAATCGCCCGGTAAAGACCGAATTCGCAACTCGTTGAGCAAACCATTAATATGATGCGGCTCAGCATCCAGAATACTTGCTAACGGGAGCAGATTTTGCACTGCATATTCGCCGAGTTGAGCGTTAATACTTTCTGCTAAATAGCATAGCATAATGTATCTGCTACCGCTGCTGATAATATGAAATATTTTCTTGAACTCGTCAAAGTATTGAGTTCCCGGTATAGCTGAAGCGATTTTTGTTTCACCCTTCCAGAATAAATCTACATCTATTTGACTGGCTGGCAAAACTTGAGCTTTAGCAATCCAGACGATATCGAGGATTGGTTCAGAGTCATACTCGTGAAAAATCAGCCGCTTTAAACCAGAGATTAATTCCGGAGAATTGAGAGTTTTTTGCCATTCCCGACACCAATCATTACTTTGAGCATTTAAGGCATTTTTGACTGCCGCCGGACGTTCAATGACATCTTTTAATAAAGAAAGACTTCCGGCTAATTTGGCAAACTTTGGGGAGATTTGCTGGTGCAGTATCTGATTGGAGTCAATATAATCTTTGCGCCAAGGTGCATCGGGGATGAGAACTTGACAGGCGGGAGCAAGTGTGTTGTTTGCAGTAAGAATCGGTGGATTTTTAACTGGGCGGCCTTCTAATGACTGTTGAGATTCTAGGCGACTGATTACCTCAATTGCATAGTTTTTGTCTGCTGCGTTTAACGGCGTATTGCTGTATTCGGCTGCTAATTCTTCGAGAAAATCTAGGTAATCTTGCACAACGGGCGATCGCCCTTGTCCTAAAAGCTGATAGACTTCGGAAAATGGATGAGAAACATCTATCGTTGTGCGGCGGTTCCCGAAAAAAGGCACGTCATCCAAAAAAGCGTGTTTCGGCCGCCAAAACTTGCCCCTAGAATCATCCCACAGACATTGACGCCCAGCAAATCGCTGTTGAATTTGCTGGCGTTGTTCGCTGGAAATACTGCCTTTGATGAAAGTCTCATCAAGATATTTGTAAATTGCCTTGACTGATTGTATTTGTGCGTTTAAATCGTCGGATATTGTGATTTCAACTGTCATTTTCCCAAGTTTTTATTAATGTATCAAAGTGGTCAATAACTGTACTTGTATCTACAGGCATAAAACCAAGTGCTGTTTTGATTTCGGGTTTCAGCAAATCCCGCTGAGGGCGTGCAAATACGAATTTTTGGCTTGCAACTAACCAAACATCTTGAATGAAACAGACATCTTTAGCGCGATACAACCTCGGTTCAGGTATCGCAGCGGCGGGATATTGGCTTAACTTTTGAGGATTTTGCTCAACAGGAAGCCAAGGTTTATCTGCGAGTGTTTCAGCCAGTGTTTTGTTGGTGTTTCCAATTGAGGTATATTTTAGTGCATCCCAATTATCAATGATATAGTTAAAAACCGCAATCGAAGCATCGGTTACTGCGCCTGCACCTGAACGATTCGCAGTTTGAATTAGATTGTCAACACAAACTACAATGTCATCTGCACTCAAGGTTTTTCGCATTCCCAAATTCTCAAAGAATTCGAGCCACAGTGGATAATCCTGCGAGTAAAATTCCATATCTGGAATAGCTGCTAAATTTCCGAGAATGTTGCGGATTACTTGACTTTCGGGATTGTAAATTAGTTCGACAGAGCGCAATCTGCGATCGCTACAGCGTACCAAACGCGCCTTTTTCAGCTCTTCTTTGAATGAAAAAGCATCCTCTCCTGCCTTTTCTAGTTCTTTATAAGCTTCAGTGAGATGCTCTCGAATCCACGCCAGCGCGATTAATTGTTCTTCCGGCGCTAATGAGGCATACTCAGGTAACAAACACTCGCGAATCAGTCTAGCACGATTGAGTACCGGAACTTGCAAAAATTGGAACAGTCGCAGCCATTCTTGGTTTTTTTCTGTCCGTAAAAGCCTCAACGTACCTGCAATTTCCGGCGGTTCGTATCCGCCGCCCGGAAGGTAGACATTTTCATCGTTGAGGGAAACGATTTCGTGGGAAGTTGTGGGGTAAATTGGAAGTTGACGCAGCTTGTGGAGGCTATCTTGGTCGTAATTTGTTGGTTCTGAAGCTGCTAGGAAGTTGAGGAGAGATGTATAATGCTGTTGGTGGTAGGGTGGCAAACCTCGATCGCACCGCGAAGATACCGTGTCTAGGACATCTGGGCCTGTCAGAAAATAGACTAACAGATTTTTGTGTCTTTGGGCAAATTGGGCGATCGCACTTTCAAGTTTTGCCGGTGCTCGGACAAGCGTCACCCCAAAATACTGTACAGCCTCGATGATTTCCGCTGCAATATTATCACCGCACAACAAAGGAGTTCCCGCAGTTCCTCCTTTGTGGAGCTTACCATCATTTCCCGGAACCAGCGGAACCTTCTTTAATTCCTCGACTGTTTCTGACGACAGATATCTAGGCGAGATATTAGAAAAATAATTGTATACGAGAGTCAACCAGTCTGTATTTGGTGGATGTAGTGCATCAGCTTGCCAATCGCATTCTGACTGCGTTGAACTAATGACATGAATCAATTTTTTAGCTACTTCTGTAGCATTCATTTCTGACACACCAATCATGTTATGTCGAGGCACTACATTAGTTAAATCTCGGTGCAAAAACCATTCTAGATGATTGGCAAATATCTGCCTTGATGTATCCTCGGAAAAGTAAATAGTGCCTATCGGGTTGTAACCAAATACTTGTAAAGTATTATTCGCGAGAATAGCTAGCGGCAAACCGCGCAAATCTCGATGATTGTCGCTGATGCAATAGCGCAGCATATTCGCAATCCACTGTCTATTTTGCAGGCTGGGTTTCGGTGCATCTTGCAACGGCACACCTAGCTGTTTGTTTTCAGTTAAGTGCTGGCGCAGATTAGCCGGAGTGAATGTTTGTAATGGCAAACCTGCATCTTTAAAAGCTGCTAAAATTGAATCTGGTAATGGCGGTTCGGGAATGTCGATATTGTCGGCGCGCATTGCTGCTAATAATTCGTCCCACCACTTTTTCGAGGGTAAATTTTTAACTGTCGGAGGTGTCACCCATTTTGTTTGTGACATCGCTACCCCGCTGGATTGATTTTGATTTACAACGTGTTCTACAGCCGATCGCACAACTAATCTCTGATACAATAACTGTATGACACAGCGGTGCAGTTCTTCGAGAGCTTTGCTGACAGTAATTTTGCCAACAGGCCAAAACTTGTAAAATCCCTCTGGCTGATACCGGCCGATATCTTGCACTAAATCAACAATTAAATTAGCATAAGCGTGGGACAAAACGTGCTGTGCGAGTAGATGGTTCCAAATAGATCTCGGTCTATCTTTTCCAGTTTGTCCGCTGTCGCTGCTGAGGTTGTCGCGCGAACTATTTAAGTTGAAAAAACCATTAATGTGAATAGGTAGCCCGGTTTCGAGGGGAAGCGGCAAAAAACAGTAAACTTTTCCGTTGACAGGTTGAGGATTTCCCTCGGTACTCACAGCATTAATTCTTGCAGCAGCGCCCGCCCAAGGCAATACTTTTTCTTGGCTTTCGTACATTGCTTGTATGACTTTTGCCAACTCCCCGCCTTCGTCTGTCCGAATTAAACTGACTGTTCTCCAAGTTGATTTGGTATTTCGATTCCGGCTAATTGTTTCTATGTCGTGGCGGTATGAAACTGATACTAAACCTGCTGGATTATGGTGGCACAATTCCAGCAATTTGTCTGGTGTATCGGGAATTGCATCGAGGAGTTGTTGGCGTGCTTCTCGTACTTCTTGCTGGTTCTGGGTAACAATTGCGAGAATTTCTTGCCTAGTTTCTTGACTGTTGGCGGGAATTTCGTAAACTCTAATTTCCTGAACAGATTTCAAAAATAGCAGTAACTCTTCACCTGAATTAATCAGTTCGTCTAGCAGTTCTTTGATGTTGGATTCGGTGAAAGCTTGTTTGCGAATTTCGCTATTTTTCGCGTGTTCTGCGGTTCTTAAAGGCAAGCGAAACAAAGTGCCTTGAAAATTTGTCTCTCCTAATGGCAATCCTCCCGCTGCGTAGACTTGCATAAAATCGGGATATTTTTCGTACCATTTAGTGTTTGCTAAATTCCACTCGCGCCCGGGTTCTTGTCTGGAAGTGCCGGGGATAGCTGCGCCGTGGGGGTCAAAAAAAATAATGCGATCGCGCGAAACGAAGCTGGGATAATCTGTAACGTGATATATGGCATTAAACCCGACGCCAAATCTACCCGTTTTCTGCAAGTCTCGCGCTTTTTCACTTTGTCCGAGGCTGCGGATGCTGTCAAAGTCTTTATCTGTAAAAACGCGATCGTTGTAGACTAGCATCGCCGGCCCCATGAGCTGTATCATGCGATCGTCAGGCAATTGTTTAGGCTGATGCTGCCGCCAATCCAGAGTAATTTCTACCCGCGTTGCTTTAGCATCGTCAGCATTTTGGATCAACTCTTTGATAATGCCAACGCCTTCGGGATAATCTCGGATAATCCCTCTTAACCGGGCGATTAAGGGTTCGGATTGGTAGAAAGATTTGCCCTCAGTTTCGCTGTTGCTATAAGCCATAGATGTTATGTTCGCTTTCTACCAAATACTATACAAGCAAAGCGTAAATACAAGCAGGATTCCCACTGAGTACCCTACCGAAAGCTATTCGTAATATTCCCATAAAAAACCTCAGACCCGCAAGCCTGAGGACCGGAGTTCCTGAAAATCGTCATTTCTTACTATTATCGTCAACGAACAGCATAAAATACAAGAGGGGTGAAACCCAGCACGGCAGTTGTTGGCAGACTGAGATTTCTTCCTGACTCGCAACGCGAAAGCGGTTTTTGATTCAATACTTCATATCATGTCCGATCGATTGACCGCAATAAGTAAGGTTCGTAGTGCGGACTTCAGTCCGCAGCATTATGCGGACTGAAGTCCGCACTACGAACGGTTTTTGCGATCGAGCCACCGGACATAAGATCGCGCATACATTCACCAGGACGATCGCCATTTATCGATATCGCGCTTGATAATTATGCTTTAGGATGGGGGTCTGTCCTCGATCGCAATATAAGGCTCACCGTGAGTACCCGTATAGATTTGAGTCGGGCGGTAAATGCGGTTTGTCTCTAGCTGTTCCTTCCAGTGGGCCAGCCAACCGGCAACTCGGGCGATCGCAAAAACTGGTGTAAACAAGTCCGTCGGAATTCCCATTTTCCGGTAAACCAGACCAGAATAGAAATCTACATTAGCATAAATTCCTTTGTGAGCCAATTTCTCTTCAACGACTTCTTCCAACTTGACAGCAATGTCGTAATAATCATCGCGACCAAAGTTGTCAAATAACTGTTCCGCTAACCCTTGGAGAATAGTTGCTCTCGGATCTTTCACCTTATAAACTCGGTGTCCGAAGCCCATGATTTTGTCCTTATTTTCAACGCACTTCTCGACAAAAGGCCGCACGTTTGCTACAGAACCAATTTGCTCCAACATCTCAATCACTTCTTCATTCGCTCCCCCGTGCAGCGGCCCCGCCAAAGTGCCAACTGCTGAAGCAATCACCCCGTAAGGATCTGTTAGCGTCGAAGCTGTTACCATTGCCGAAAATGTAGAGGCATTGATAGTATGTTCGGCGTGCAGAGTCAGACAAACGTCAAAAATATTAGCTAACAGCGGATCTGGTTCTCGCTCGTTTAGCATATAAAGAAAGTTAGCCGAGTAGTTCAAGTCATCCCTCGGCCGCACGGGGTCATTACCTCGCCGCATTTGCTGGAACGCTGCTACCATTGTGGGAATCTTAGCTAGCAGCCGCACTACAGCTTCTCGAATATATGCTGGGTTAGCCAGAGCTCGGCGCGAGTAAAATAAACCTAAAGCCGCTGCTGAAGCTTGCAGGGCATCCATGGGATGTCCTCTTTCGGGAAAGCATTTCATCATGTCGCGGATGCGATATTTGATCCGGCGGTGATAGCGAATTTCATGCTCGAAAGCTTCTAGTTCTTCCTTTGTTGGAAGTACACCCCAGATTAATAAATATGACGTTTCGACAAAGGAACTTTTGAGTGCTAGTTCCTCGATGCTAATCCCGCGATATTCCAGCACCCCTTTTTGTCCATCTACGTAACTAATACTGGACAAGGTGGCGGGAACACCTTCTAAACCTGGTTTGAATTCGCCGACGACCATTGCGATACCGTGTTGTGTGAGTTGAATCTAATCAAATTACATTAGCAGAAAGCAAGATCGTGTCACCGTCTTGACCAATAATAATTCGATCGCGACTCAGGCACTCCGGCGCTCAGAAACGGGATTTTTCAACGAAGTTATCAATCGCGCCGCTAGATATTTTCGCCCCTCCCACCCGCTTTCTGCGCCCGAAAATCTGGGTTTAAGAGGGCGATTCGCCGTTTCTAGCAGAGCAAAAACTTGGGCCCAGTCAGCCAGAACATTTGGCTGCGGCCGACTGGGGAACCTGTTTCGGGGAGAATTAAACCGATGATACCTGCTTTTTTGAGAATGAGGGTGTCGTGCGATCGCCCCCAAAGCAAAGTTTCAGCCCAATTGCCCAAATCTGGTTGGTGCCCCACCAGGGCCAAGCTGCGGTTCCCTGTTTCCTGCCACTGCTTGTACCACCTCAGCCAGTCCCCGATGTCTCCTGAAGGTGCGAGGGGGAGGGATTCTTCTATTTTGGAACTCAGACCCGCTGACAGCAGGATTTGGGCGGTTTGTGTGGCGCGTAGTAGGGGACTGGAAAGAATCAGATCGAACTGAATTTCGAGCTCGTACAGCCGCTGAGCGATTTTTCGGGTTTTACGATCGCCCTCTTTAGTTAGGGGCCGTTCCTCGTCTGTATCATATTCTTCGGGTTCCGCTGCGATGCCGTGACGGACTAGGTAGAGATGCACGCTTGGCTGTCCTTTTTGATAGTTGTGCGATGGCTACGCCCCGGCTTACGCCTACGTACTTCCTTTGAAATTGGGTGCGATCGCATTTTCGCGCCATTCATTGTACAACTGCCTTACAATCCTGCGCTGTCGTCAGGTTTACTTCAAAAGTACGTTAAAGGTACGTTGTTGCGCTTTAGCGCTCTATTCTAGACTAATAGAGCGCTAAAGCGCAACAACGTACCTTAGATATCGGTTGAAAAACTCGGCTTATTCAGCCTGCGTGCCTAAATCCCGAGTGCAATCTAAACCAGAAGGAAATCTGATTGAGAAATCAAGTTATTTGCTCCAATTACCGTCGCCAAGACTTCCCCAGTGCTGGCAAATTTCAGGAAGGTAGTGTTAGCACTTTGGCTGATTTGTAACTGCGACAAATTCAAACCACCTGTGATGACAAATTTATCCGAACCAACCTCAAAATTAACAATCGTATCCGCGCCACTGCCAGGGTTTAACACAAAGCGATCGCTGCCAATACCTCCAATCAGAGTATCGTCACCCATATCGCCAATCAACCAATCATCACCCATACCACCGGTGAGTAAATCGTTATCTTTACCACCGATTAAAGTATCGTTACCTTCACCGCCAGCGAGCGTATCTTGTCCTTCATTACCGTTGATCCAATCATCGCCAGCACCGCCATCAATACAATCTTGCTGACCGATCGCACCGACAGCAACAGAGATACCTTTGTTATCTCCAAAAATCGTATCGTTGCCATCATTGCCACAGAGCATATCATTACCATTATCACCGAACATCAAGTCATTGCCTGCATCACCGTGAATAATGTCATCATCCTTGCCACCGCGTAGGGTATCGTCGTCTTTGCCGCCACTAATAGTGTCATTCGCTTCATCTCCGTTGAGGAAGTCGTTGCCACCACCACCAAATAGCAAGTCGCGTCCTTGTGTATCTCGCACCAACGAATCTGTCGTACCGCCGTACAGGATATCGTTACCGCTATCGCCGATCAAAGTATCGGAACCTATTTCGCCCCAGATCAGGTCGTTGTCTTTGCCACCGTAAGCTTTGTCGTTACCTTTACCGCCATATACGGTATCGTTGCCATTGCCACCAGCGATTAAATCCGCACCTCGATCGCCAAATATTAAGTCTCCTTCGTTAGAAGTATCAGCCATCGGGTTGCCGTAATCGCCGACGATGGTGTCTCCATCTTCGCCACCGTAGAGGGTGTCGGAACCGAGCTCGCCATATACCAAATCGCTGCCTTTTCCTCCGAAAGCTTTGTCGTTTCCCTCCCCTCCAACTAGGGTGTCGGTTCAGTATTAAAGGTTGACACAAGCGACATAGTATGTATGTTGATGTAGACCTTGGCAGGGCTCTCGCATGAGGACAAAAAAATGGTTGGCGATCTGGTAATGCGATCGCACCGAGTGTCGCGGTTGCAGGGCTGGTAGCACCTTTGTCATCGGTAGCGCTGTAAGTAAAATTAGCGCCGTTGAATGTGCCTGTCGATTTGAAGAATAACTGACTAATTTGAGCCGGAGTCAGGGTTTGACCTGCTATGACTGCCACTCCACCTGTTGCCGGATCTCCTAGAAATAAGACGCCTTGGGCTGCTGGCGGTAGCGTGTTGACGGTGTAAGATGCGATCGTCCCGTCAGCATCTGTAGCACCCAATCCGGTTACAGGGACGGTGCTACCAGGATTGACTGTAGTGCTGGGGCTAGCTGTAACAGGAGGTTGGTTCGCAGCAACAGCAGTTAAGTCAGTCGCACTGTTGTTGTTGCTAACGATCTTATCGACGATACCTTCTGGCGGAGTTGCCGTAGCTGTGTTGCTAATCGTAGTGTCGATCGCGCTATTAGCAACAGTACCAGTAACAATATAGGTAGCAGTCGATCCAGCATCTAGATCCAGTTTCGTATTGATGTTGTTGCCCGAACCCGATCGATCCGCAGCAGTCGGGAAAGCACCTACACCTGAAAGCGAAGCAGTCCAAGTGACTCCCGTCAAGCTAGCAGGAAGGTTATCGGTAAAGGATATACCTTTTATGTAGCAGGAACTGTTGTTTGTAACAGTAACTGTATAACTCAGAAGAGTGCCTGGTGTTGCAGTAGTCTGCCCGTCAGTTTTTGTGACTGCTAAGTCAGCATCGGGAGTTGGTGTCGGTAGGGTTATGCTGCCTCCGGTGTTGACACTGGTAATTAAGACGTTACCGTTGGCGATCGCATAAATAACGTTTGGCTGGCAGTCAACCGCTAGCGTGGACTGATAATCCGCGATCGCATCTACTTGAAAAGCTAAGGGAGATTCGATCGCTCCTGTTAATTTCTCTAAATTCCAGTTGCCGCCCAGTAGTGCGCTGCCCGTCAAATCTGTTGAAGCTGCAATATCAGCACCAGTTAAATAGCCTATTTTGTTTACGAAGTTTTCGCCTAATTCGCCAGCCGCCACATCGCAGCCGTAAATCAGAATATCGGCATTAGTAGTAAGTAAGTGAGTTTCCCCACTGTTGCAACTGTTCGCTATAGGTATTTAGTGTCTCAGAGTTGAGTCTTGTTGCACCCAATTGCAAGTTTCCAGAACCCCCGTGAGAAACAATATGAACGCTTTTAATATCACTCCGGCTGGCTAAAACTTCGCTAATTTGTTCTACTCCATCCCGCGCTGAATCTAAGATAAATACTTCTGTTCCCGGTCTGGCTCCGCTGGCGAGACTCTGATAATTATCTACATTTCCATCTATAAGTAGTAGTTCTTTTTTTGGTTTTACTTGTGGAATTAAGTTTATGGCATTTACATAGCTAGCAACAGTAATTTCCGAAAAATTAGAACCATTATTTTGATCGCTTGTCTCAAGAATATTCATTGTCTTTGATGGCGGATGTATTGTTTTTTATATTTAACCTACCCCTTTCTTTGGTAAGAACCTTCAGTATATTCCACATACTTTTGAATTGCATCAATTGATAATATATATGCAATTTAAAAAACAAAAAGAGCAACTATTGCGTAAAACCATTATTCTGCAATGGTTTTGCCGCAAGTTAGTTACCCTTTAACACAAAGATATTTTTTAGAGTACCCACAAAAGACTCAAGAATTTCAGGATGTGTTTATTACAAGCCTTTGGGTTTTTGCACTATTTGAAATTAAGTTAGCAAGCTATCTAAAACCTGATGGGATTTAAAACTTTTACTAATTTAATTATCAAATTGTTGTCTTTGATACAATTTTGTCAGATTTACCTTGCTAAGTCATTGGCCATTATGCTTATCTATTTTTTCACTCGTAAGCCATTTATCGGCAGTAGATTTACTTACATCAAATTTCAATAATGGTTCGATACTTATAGCGATCGCCAAAACGCTGAAAACTTTATTAATTGCTGAAACGTTTGTTTTTATTGGTTAGTGGTTATTGCTTCTTGCCTGTTTCTTCTTACTTCTGCTACGGATACTTATGTGTTTTCCCCTACGTATTTCTGTGATGACTCCACTTTATTTGCATCTAGAAGCCGATCGACTCCTGTGCGATCGTACTTTTGATCCAAATTCTGTCTTTGCCTTCGTGGCTGCGGAAGTTAGTAAAACCTATAGCGGATCTAGCTCTCATATTCGCGGACGTTGTTGGGAAGAGAGCCCTATACGTTTAAGCGGTTCTATAAGTTGTCAGTCATACCCCACCTTTTTGAGAAAGGCTATATATCGTATATAACTATTTATTCATTTAGTCGATATTGACGCTAAATTTAGTAACCAAGAGATAATTTCTCTGGCAAAATATGAGAGGCCGCCAAAAATCTATGGCAACCCCCTTTTTTTCTGGCTTATCCTATAACGGTTCTCATAAAGATCGCGTATCACAAATTATGGTACGACGATATGATTGCGATCGCACACACGCCCGGAGATCGTCTTTACTTCCACAAATCTCAGAAAGTTTATAGGAACTATCAACAGCAATTACCAATTACCCAGGATTAGATATACTTCATCTTTCTCAAAAAGACGAAGTATGATTGTTATTGGAGTTTTTGGTGCGTCCGCAAGTTGAGTGTACCATCACCACAAGAGGGCTCTCTTCCCAACAACGTACCTTCTCAAAAAGACGAAGTATGATTGTTATTGGAGTTTTTGGTGCGTCCGCAAGTTGAGTGTATAGCGGTTATCACAAAGATGAGGTATGTTGTTGGGCTTCAGCCCTCTGAGTTTAGTGGTTATATAAGTTGTCAGTTATACCTCATCTTTTTGAGAAAGGCTATATCATCACCAAAAGAGGGCTCTCTTCCCAACAACGTACCTTCTCAAAAAGACGAAGTATGACTTTTATTGGAGTTTTTGGTGCGTCGGCAAGTTGAGTATACAATCACCAAAAGAGGGCTCTCTTCCCAACAACGTACCTTCTCAAAAAGACGAAGTATGACTTTTATTGGAGTTTTTGGTGCGTCCGCAAGTTGAGTGTACCATCACCACAAGAGGGCTCTCTTCCCAACAACGTACCTTACTCTTGGAGAGAAAGGCTATACAAACTTTAACGATCGTAAACTGGATTATCGGTAGGACTAATTAAACTCATTAATTTTTGCTTAATTTGAGAATCGAATACTTCCCATTTGTGCCTTGCATAATCGCTATTCTCATTTCCACCCGAAAGAAATCCTACCGGAATTTCAAAACCGCCCGCTTGACTTCTTCCACCGCCAAAAAAGCGTCCTTGAGCATCTTGACCGAAGGCTTCTTTAATAAATTCGTCGGGGTCTAGAGTCAGTTTATTCGTTCGCAGCGATCCGATTACTACTTCGATTTCTTCGTCTTTGTCGTGCACAATTGCGTAGACAACGGCTGTATGTACGTTCTCTTCTGTTACTAAAAAGTCCGCTGCTTGGGGAATGGAATCCCGATCGTCATAGCGGAGGTAGCCGATGCCCGCGATCGAGAAATTGTTCTGGACGATGCGGTGTTTGAGCGATCGCTCGATCGCATCCATCACCCATTTAGAACGAGACGACTGTAACACCGCATTCAGCAACTGCGGGTCATAAAATCGGCTCAAATAAGCCGCAGCTAAGAATTCCTCCTCCTGTGCTTGTCTGAGGGCATTGGTATCCGATCGCAAACCGTGCATCAAAGCCGTAGCACACTTGACGTGCTGGCTGACACTACCGTCAAAAGCCACCATTCCAGCCTGCAAATACTCGGTAAAAATCGTGGCTGTAGCGCGGATATCCGGACGCAAATCGGTAAATTCTGCGTTCATTTCCCCCTGCAAACTGTGGTGGTCGATTACTGCTGCGATCGGCACTCCTGCCCCTAAAATAAACTCAGTTAAGTTACAAGTCGTGCCTTGGTTGTCGATGAAAACGCAACCCTGATACGCCGACAAATCCTTCGTTTTTGTCGTTTCCAGCGTCCACCGCTGCAACGGTAACCCGGTCAATTTAACTAAGGCAATATTTTCTTGGTGGCTGAGGGCACCGGCGTAGATAATCTCGCATTGAATATCGTACTGTTCGGCGATTAATTTGTAAGCCCAAGCGCTCGAAAGTGCGTCAGGGTCGGGAAAATCTTGCAATAATATTAACTGGCGATCGCCTCTGTGCCGATCGAACATTTGGCGCAATTGCTCAACTTTGCGATCGGGTAATTCTCCGCGGAGACTGGCGCGATCGTCTTCCGAAGCAACTTCGGCTTTGCTGCGCCGTTTCCCAGGTGTACTCGCGGATGGTACAACCTCAGCTTCGTGGTTGTCAGATACTTCATCTGAATTGGTAGGCTGGTGGTCTTTCATTGTTAAAAATTCAAAATCTAATTTTTTCAGTATTTGCGCGCCAAAAGCAATTAACCCGGTTTCTTTGTAGATACCGCGCTGTCAAACCGAATATTTCCGAAGAGAAACCGGAGTTAAGAGTCTTTAACTATTTAACTTTTCAACTCAAAACTATTGGCCCGGCGCACTCATGGCCCCACGCCTACAACTCAAAACTTCCGCAAAAAACCCCCGCGCTTTCTTGCGACAGGGGGTTTCAAAGGCCGATTACATATTTTTGCCATTCTTGGTGCATACCACTCTTAACGTGTCTAGTCACTTCAAAATAAAGACCGCTGTGAGGTTTCCTGGGCGGATAGCGCAGCAGCATTCCCGCTTCTTTCGGGGTGCGACTGCCTTTATTGACATTGCAGCGCACGCACGCCGTAGCGAGGTTTTCCCAACTTTCGCCTCCCCCGCGCGATCGAGGAATCACGTGATCCAGGGTCAAATCGTCCCCGGTATAGCCACAGTATTGACAAGAGTGGGCGTCCCGGTGCAAGATGTTCCGGCGGGTAAGCGGAATATCCTTATAGGGAACTCGGACGTAATGCCGCAGTCGAATCACAGTTGGTAGCGGGAAGTTTGGCGCAATAAATTTCCCGTTATGTTCTACCTGTTCTGCTTTTCCTTTCAGCAACAAAACTACCGCTCTTCGCCAATTGGTGATGTTGAGCGGTTCGTAGGAGGCATTCAGCACCAGAACATTGCCCATTGTTGATTATTAAAGAGAAGATTTTTATTGATGCTAACACAGGTTTCAGTTTAGGGGGGCGGACTCAGGAAGGGCAAGGCTCAACAAAAAACGGCTAAAAACCTTACCTTTACCCTATACCTTCGCGCCTGATCCCCTGCGGCTGCACCTATTTTGTGCCACAACGTTTGTCAGCCAGGGATTTTCCGTGGGTTTTGGTCTGAATAATGGCAGTATGGGCGATCGTCTCCGTTGGCGTAGCCCCCGTAGGGGGCGGGCTTCGCTAACGGCAAAACTTTACAGAATAAATTTTATTTTTTTCCCTAAATGCCTAATCTTCCCGGCAAGCAGAAGTCTAACTTTTTAGAGTATTAGTAACCATAAATGAAAAAGCTTATTACCGCCCATGAAATTTCGGCTTTTAAAGTCAGCTTTTAGTGTGTCAATTATTGCCCTTGCAGCTCCGATTTTAGCAAACAGTCAGGCTTTTGCCCAAACTCCGTCATTTTTCTGTGGCGCTGCTGGTGGCCGCCCGGCCACAATTGCTGTCCAACAAGGCAAAAATATTCCCGTTATTCTATGGGTAGCTGATAACTATTTCAATGAATCAGGAGAAGACGCCATTACTCGCTGCACCCGAGTCTCGGGAATTCTCAACAACTCGCAACCCCAAGGAAGCTGGGACAATATTGTCACAGCAGGTGCATCTTCCAGCGGTCAACTAATTATTTGTGCAGCTAATCCTCAAGACGGTTCCTGTAGATTATTATATCAAGTCCCAAAAGGGCAAAATCCCGAACAAGCCAGACAAGAACTTTTAAGAAGAGTTAAAAATCCTAATGTAAGTGTTTCGCCTGTTAAGGTAAATTAAACAGTTGACAGTTGACAGTTGACAGTTGACAGTTGACAGTTGACAGTTGACAGTTGACAGTATTTGTAGGGTGCGTCGCCATTGCTTATCCCCAAAAAAGAGTGACAATCTCATAGCGACGCACCAAACACACCCTACAAACCAGGAGCATCTCAGTTTTGCATTTGTAGTGCTGTCCCCGCTCGCACTGAAAGAAAAAATGCTTTTTGCAAAAATGAGATGCTCCCTACAAACCCAGGTCAAAAAAGTCCATGGATAGGGAAACGACATTACCGCGTGCGTATTTCCATGTTTTATTACTACTTGCAGATAGTGGAAACCCTTCTCAAATACTCCGGTTTGCTGCTGAGAAAATCGCAGCTTTGCTTCAGCAATTCTTCCAACCCTTCAACCTGCCTCAACCAGACAGTACCATTGCTTCCCGCTACAGCAATTTGCTTCCCATCTCCACTCCAACCGACACTAACAACATTCTCCTCAAAAGTAAATTGAGCAACCGGGCGCCCCGCTAAATTCCACAGCCGCACAGTCTTATCAATTCCCACAGTAGCCAGCCTTTCTCCGTCGGGACTAAAACTAATTAATTTCGCATCTAAATGCAAGGTTTCAAATTCACTAACTAATTCTTTGGCTGACAGATTCCACAGTCCGACTTTGCCATTTAATGTTACTGTAGCAAAGCGATACTGCTGTCGATCTGGACTGAAACTAATCCCAATTGCCTGCACCGGCAGCGTTTTTTCCAGTTGTCCCGACAAATCCCAAACTCGCACTGTAGATTTGCCGTCTAAAGTCGTCAAAAAATCGCCGCTGGGGCTAAAATTAACGCTTCTCACTAAACCATTGTGACCGGGAAGCTTCACTGCCGCAAATAACTTTTCTTTCGGACTAAAACTAATACTGTTAACAGAGCCTTCAATTCCTTTCAACTGAGAAATATTTTTTCCTGACAAATTCCAGAACTTAACTGTGCTATCGCTTCCGGCAGTTGCTAAAAATTTACCATCTGGGCTAAAGCTTACCATATTCACTGACTGCTGTAAAGCTTTCCATTCAGCAATTTTCTGCCCGTAAAAGTTCCAAATTCTTACTCTATCGTCTATTCCTGCGGTTGCCAAAATTTTACCGTCAGGGCTGAAACAGATGCTGGTAACAGCACCTGTATGAGCTTGCCAATTCATCTTTCTTGGTGGAAGTGATGGTGCTTTAATCTGCTGTTTTTTGCTAATTTCGTCGAGAATAACTTGTAAGGCTAACAGCGGTCTAGTTGCCGGATATTGTTCGAGATGTTGTTTGTTTTCAACTAAGGTTCTTAATTTTTTACCAGAGGCGATCGCCCTTAGCAAAGCTTCCGATAAAGCTTCGCTGCTCTCGTTTTTTTGAGATACTGCCAACAGTAAAGCATCGCTGCCATTTTGTTCGATTTCAATACTTGCTTGTGCTAGTTTAAACCGCTGGTAAGCGAGAGTTGAAAAGCCGATCGCCCCAATCAACGATCCGGCCAGTACCGCTGAACCGATGCCGATCCACTGTTGGGCTTTTTGCTTGGCTGCGCCAGCTTCACTCAAAGCTGTTTCGGCATCGCGCGTCGCTTTTTGGGTTTCTAGTTTAGCTGCCAGCAGCAGTTGATTTTGGTCGCTCAAAATCAGTTTTTGGCTGGCTGTCAAAAATTGAAAGTCTTCGTTTCTCAAACTTTTGTCTGCCGCCCAAACTAATGCTGATTGCAAATCTTCGCCGCGCAACAGTTGGGAGTCATCTTGAGAGTTAGAATTCAGCCAGACTTTGATAGCTTCCGAGTAAGGTAAGAGTTTTTCTAAGTTTTTGGCGATTAAGTCTTTGTTAAAGACAGCTTGATAAATAGGATTAGAAATAGTTAATTTTTCCCGGCGCTTGACGATTAATCCGCTTAATCGCAATTCCATTTGTTCCGCACTACCATCGGGGACGATTTCAATTTGCTGTAAAATTTGCTGATACAATCCGAGTCTTCTGACAATCCGCTGGTTTTCTCGAAAAAGCCGATCGCGAATTGTGGACAAATGTTCGGGAACATCCTGAGATTCCCAATTCTCCACAATCTTCAAGCGCACTACTTTCTCAACCCACTCTCGCGGATTTTGAATGCGATCTTGCTCCCCCCCTTGACAAGGGGGGGCTGGGGGGGGTGCATTTTCAAATAAAAGTTTGCACAGCTTTTGACTCAAAAACGGTTGCCCGCCCGTCCAATACAAAACCTCTCTCAACACTTCAGCAGAGCGATCTGTCAGCTCTGCCAACCCGGCTGCTAGCGGTTGAGCTTCTGTTTCATCAAAACCAGTTAATTCGATCGCCCTACCGATATTAAAAGGCGTGTTGCTGGCAAGATTCTTGTCGCGGCACAAATCCGTCGGCGATGCTACGCCCAAGAGTGCCCAGGTTAGGCGATCGAACTCTGAGTTATTGGCGCGCTTGTTATAGCACGATCGAATTAGGGCTAGGAAATCATCGGCGGGAAAATCCAGGGCGAGAATGCTGTCGATTTCGTCGATAAAAATGACAATATTGGTGGAAATATTGGCTAACAGCACGGTTTCGATGAATTCGCTCAATCTTTGCACCGGAGTTAAAAAATTGCGATCGCGCCACCAAGTCCGCACGTTGACAATATCCGACAGATTAAAGTTATTTTCGAGAATGCGTAGCAACCCAGCATACCACTGTTCGGGAGTCACGCCGCGGTTGCCAATTTCCGAAATGTCGATCGCAGCACAAGCAATTCCCTCATTTCTCAGCCGCTGAATTGTCCGCACCTGCAAGCTAGATTTGCCCATTTGGCGCGAATTCAAAACATAGCAAAATTCCCCCGCCTTCAATCCGTTATAAAAGTCGTCATCTGCTTGGCGCTTCACATAATTCGGAGCGTTATTGGTGAGACTGCCGCCGACTTGATAGTAACTGGGTTTTGCGGTAAAATTCATATAATTCATTCGGCGGTTAAAACCGCTACTACACAAACAAAGTCCGCGCAACGCGAGACTGAAGAATTCAAGTAAAATTTTGGATGATATATTGTACCATAATATAGCATGAAAACAGATTGGATTGGATATCACCGCGACAAAGACAAGTTAAGAACTGAAATTTGGTCTTTGCTGAAAGATCAAGCCGCATCTGTTGGCGATCCGTTTGGTCATATTCCCAATTTTGTCGGCGCCGAGTTGGCGGCTGAAAAATTGGCGAGTTTACCAATTTGGCAACAGGCAAAAACGATTAAGTGCAATCCAGATTCGCCACAAATTCCGGTGCGGATGCGGGCTTTGCAAGACGGAAAACGCTTGTATATGGCAGTACCGCGCTTGACAGACGATCGCTGTTTTGTCGAGTTAACGGCAGAAGATTTGCACAAGCACAATATGCCACTAGCCGAAAGTGCGTTAGCGAAGCCCTCGAAGAGGATCGCCCGTAAAGCCCTCAGTT
This sequence comes from Microcoleus sp. PH2017_05_CCC_O_A, assembly GCF_020738785.1. Taxonomy (NCBI): domain Bacteria; kingdom Bacillati; phylum Cyanobacteriota; class Cyanophyceae; order Oscillatoriales; family Microcoleaceae; genus Microcoleus; species Microcoleus sp. PH2017_05_CCC_O_A. The sequence continues at coordinate 58,816 of NZ_JAEQCB010000010.1, forward strand.
GCGGAAAATTGGTAAGCTTTGAAGAAATGGAGCCGATCGATTTAGCAATAGTCGGCTGCGTAGCGGTGGCGCGCAACGGGGGAAGAACCGGCAAAGGTGCAGGATTTGCTGATTTAGAATTGGCGATGTTGACAGAATTCGGGTTAGTAGAAATCGATACGCCGATTGTGACTACAGTGCATCCTTTGCAAATTGTAGAAGATTCGCGTTTGCCGATGCAGCCTCACGATTGGGCGCTGAATTGGATTGTGACTGCCCAGGAGGTAATTGAGACTAATACGAGTTATCCGCGTCCAACTGGGTTAAACTGGGATAGTTTGCGATCGGAACAGTTGGCACAAATTCCGATTTTGCGAAAATTAAGAGAAGAAAACTAGATAACGAGTTTCTTTGCTAAACTTGTCTACAGTTTACTATTGCAGAAAATATGAAAGTTATTTTGGGCGACATCACAAAACTCGAAGTTGATGCGATCGTGAATGCTGCAAATACCAGTTTACTTGGTGGTGGTGGAGTAGATGGAGCAATACACAGAGCAGCAGGATCGGAACTGTATGACGAATGCCGATTGCTGGGAGGATGTAAGACTGGAGATGCTAAACTAACTAAGGGATATAAATTGCCTGCACGCTTCGTCATCCACGCAGTAGGGCCAGTATGGCGGAAGGGTAATGATGGAGAACCAGAACTCTTAGCCGAGTGTTACCGTAAGTGTATGCAAATTGCCGCAGAACAACAGTTTGAGAGTTTGGCATTTCCTTGCATTAGCACCGGCATTTACAGCTTTCCTAAAGCTCTAGCAAGTGAGATTGCAGTGAAGGTATGCTGGGAATATATACAAAATAATGGTGGTTCTCAAAAAGTAATTTTTTGCTGTTTCGATCAAGAGAATTATGAAATCTACGAAAGGATTATATCTAAATACAACCCTAAAAAACCTCTCTAAAACTTCGTCTGATGCACCCTACAAGTTAAAACTCCTTATCATATAGAGGAGACGGCATTGCCGTGTCCCTACGTGATGAATTGTAGGGACAAAGGCCAAGCCGTCTCCTCCGTCTTCTCCGTTGATATCATTCCGATACAAACGGAATTGATATTATTTCATAATATATCTAATTTGTAGCCAAAATGCGCCAGATAATGAAAGCAGTAAGGCCTAGATAACCAAACACGGTTATCCAATCTAGCCAATTATCGGAAGTTATCAAAAAAATATCGTTCATGGGCTGTTTTAATGTAAAAAGAGGTAGATTGTGATTTTTCGTTAGGTGGGGGCGGGTTTATGAGATTGTCGGTTTTAGGCAATTATTGTTGGTGAACCCGCCCCTTGTATCTTAAAAGAGTCAGGCGATCAAACCGTAGACCGCAGGCTATAGAACCGAAGACACGGTTGTAATCAAACCGCA